>JBKCDO010000198.1:0-30936 GCA_046304755.1 Flavobacteriales bacterium | reverse complement strand
CATTTTAGGTGAAACCCAACTCAACTGGCTGCTTCAAGCTCTAAAACAAAGTCAGGCGCCCTTTAAACTTATCGCGGTTGGCGGTCAATTCCTTAACTCCGAAGCCGTCTTTGAGAACTTTGCCAATTACCCGAAGGAAAGGGATTTAATTATCCGTGAAATTGAACGACTGGATATTCGAGGCGTAGTATTTCTTACAGGAGACAGACATTGTGGTGAGCTTTCCATGCTCAAACTCAACAATGGGAATGTCATTTATGATCTCACAGTTTCTCCGCTGACCAGCAAAGCCTACGATATGTCAAAGGAGCCCAATAAGCATCGGGTTGAAGGAACCATAACAGCTGTGAGGCATTTCGCGACACTTGGATTTACCGGCAAGCGCAAGCATCGAGTCTTAACCATGAATATTTACGATTCTTCCGGAAAACTGCAATGGACAAGGGACATTCCTCAATGGTAAAGATTAATGTAGGCGCTCCTTCATGCGATAAAGGAATTCCTCTTCCAGATATTCACTTGAACCAAAATCAAGCATCTTCACTTTTGGTTCAACACTGACCGCCACTTCCACACGCTTCTCTTCTGCGAAGACTTTTACTTCTACTTCGTGGGGAGGTGAAAGAAAATTCCAACCACGCGTGGCTTGAATGAGACTTTGCTGATTATTCACAGTTGACTGGCGCAACTTCATCTCGCGGAGCACTTCCTGGGCCAAGTGCATCGCACGCTGTTTCGAGCAGTAAAACACTTTTGATGTCATGGTGAATGGTTAAGGCGTTTACAAAGATGCACAAAATCTTTAACGAACAAAACAAAACACCAGCGAAATCAACCGATTAACGATTTGTTCCGACAGTCTTAACCTTAATGTGAATTAAACAGTGAATGGTGAATAGTGAAGTTCACCCCATTCACTATTCACTATTCACTATTCACTTCCTTTCTATTTCCAATCGAATCCCATTGTATTTGGCTTGAACCTCTATCGGGGGATTGAAGTAGCCGAAGGCCAGGTGCGGAAATTCCTCCCGAATGAGACGCATCACATGGCGAATCCCCATACCGGGCTGCAATTCTGTAACGCCTATTTTACCTAGGTACCAATCCGGATCAATATTGAAGTTCCGCCACTGTATCATCGAAAGATCGCTGTACCGAATCCAATCGCGTAAAGCTTCGAATTCTTCCGGCTGATCGGTCATACCCGGAAAGGTGAAGTAGTTGATACTCGCCCAACCGCCGTATTGACGCACAATGCGCGCACTTTCTCGGATGTCCTCGAACGCGTAATTGTTGGGGAGGTAATAAGATTCATAAATTGATTTTCGGGCGGAATTGGTACTAACGCGAATCGAGTTCAGCCCGGCCTTCATCAACTCCTCAACAGCTTTGGGCTTGCTGCCATTTGTGTTGAGGTTAATGATTCCGCGTGATGTTTTTTTGCGAATGGCCAGAATGGCATCCCGCATAAGCTGCCATACGAGCAAGGGCTCACCTTCACACCCCTGACCAAAACTTACGATCGCCCGATCGGCCTTCTCCAGATGGGGAACCGTGAACTCTACGATCTCATCAACGGACGGAATAAATGCCAGTCGCTCTTGTGGCGATGTAAGTTCGTGCTCTTCGGGTTGAAACGAAATACAGCCAAGACAATTGCTGTTGCAAGCAGGCGACACCGGTATCGGGCACTCCCATCTTCCCATGAAGAAATTGCGGGCAGCAGGACAACAATAGCGAATACTGCAATTATTGCCCAGGTGTTGAATCAGCCTATTCTCGGGATGTTGCTCCAGTCGAACTTTTGTTTGCTCGATGATGTATTCACGGTCGAAATGCTCCAAATCCTGACGTTCATCCGGATCGATGCGAACCGCCGTGGTATAGAACTTACCGTCGAGCCAGCCGACAACGGTGTAGCAATACAGTGGTAAGGTTGGCGCTCCCTCCTCTTCTGTTCCGAAAGCTGCCATATAAAGCTGCGTATACGCCGGTGCATTCAATGCCGCAACGGCCTGCACATCTTCGCGAATTTCAAACTCTCCCGTGAGTGGATCCAAGCCGTAAGGCCTTCTACCCGGTAATGTAAACAGATCGCTACCGGTTGGTAGTTCAATAAAATCTTCCGGCTGCAGAGGATAAACTTCATACCCGCTTCTACCCACGGCCTGATAGCGTGTATCCTCAAAAATATTCCCCTCTTCATCGGCGTAAACCATGAAAGGAACACTTCGGGGATGGGCAAGCGATTTCATTCTAAGTACCGAGATTACTTAATAACACCTTTTTCCCGCATGCGTTCAGTAATTTTTTCTACCATGACCAGTGTGGCCGGGCAGCGCACCATATTGGGAATAAAGACCTCTTCAACTTGGTCGGCAAAATCTTTCCGGTGAAAATGCGGGAACTCCGCACAATCCGCAGGACGGATTTCATAGATAGTACACAACCCCTTCTTCTTGTCAAAATGCTGGCAGGGCGTGCTGTCGTTCATGATATCGCCGGTCTTCTCTTCTGTGTACAAATACTTCTCGTAGTACTGGGCTGACGTCATACCAAAATGCGCAGCTACGCGCTTAATCTCGGACTTCTTCCACGTCGGGGTCATTTCCATGCAGCAATGTCCGCAGGCCACGCAGCTAATCTCCTTCCACGTGTCTTCTGTAGCCGCTTTCACGTCCTTTAAAAAACCGGCAGGCTTCTTTTTTACTACGGCCCGCAAATCCTTAGACAACGTCTTTTTCTTTGCGCTTGCGCGACGCTTGTAATACGCTACATCAACTTTTTTCATCGTGGAAATTCTTAGAAGGCAGCTAAACTAAGTCGCCGCGATACGTTAGACCCTAACGGGATTCTTTTTTATTGGCCATGCATTGTTAATCCAATGCAGACTTTAGCGCATAAAAAAAAGGCAAGCCCCTTTTATCGCACCGCTACAACCGTCTGCCTTTGCTGCCTTCCGGCCCTGGAGGATTGGACAGGAGCTGGTCGTAAAAGACTTGCCCTTTGACGGCAAAAATACATCGGTTTCAACATTCCAACGTCGGATAATTCCTGAAATTGATTAAAAAAACTTTTGGGCTGGTTTACTTTTGACCAAAAGCATACAAAAATATTTATGAGAAAGAAGATGATTACACATGGCCTGTTGACCGGAATAGTGGTCACTATTTACATGGCCTTACTTTATGCTGCCGGCATCTCCTTCCTTTCGAACTGGTGGCTCACTATACTCATGTATCCTATTATTATAGGTTTGCTTTGTTACTTCACGGCTCGACTTCGCGAGGAATTTCAGGGTGAACCATTTTCGTTCAAGCAGACATTCCTGGTATTTCTATCGATGTCAATGATTGCGACGTTAGTTTCTACCATCTGGAATATCATATTGTTCAATGTTATAGATACCTCTCTTGCCAAAGAACTGACCGAGCTGATACTTGAACAGACACGCGATATGATGGAGAAATGGGGAGCTCCTGATGATACCGTTACGAAAACACTCAAGGAAATGAAAGATCTTCCCTCCCAATTCAAGCCACTTCCACAACTGAGAAGTTGGCTGAGCAGCGGTATTTTCCTTGCAATCGTTTCGCTGATTTGCGCGGCATTTCTGAAGCGTAAAGCACCTTCAAACCCCTTTCAGGCATGATGGATCTTTCACTGGTCATTCCACTACTGAATGAGGCAGAATCGTTGCCGGAACTTCATGCATGGATAAAGCGCGTTTGTGATGCACACAAGCTTCGCTATGAAATTATCTTTATTGATGATGGTTCCAAAGACAATTCCTGGCAGGTCATTTCAGATTTAAAATCGAAACATCCAGAGGTTATTGGCATTCGCTTTCAACGCAATTATGGTAAAAGCGCAGCACTCCATACGGGGTTTGAAGCCGCAAAAGGAAATGTGGTAATCACTATGGATGCCGATTTACAGGATTCTCCGGATGAGATTCCGGAACTCTACCGCATGATTACTGCAGAGGGACTGGATCTGGTCAGCGGTTGGAAGAAAAAGCGCTATGACCCAATTACCAAGACTATTCCCACCAAGCTTTACAATTGGGCTACGCGCCGCATGAGCGGCATTTATCTCCATGACTTCAACTGCGGATTAAAAGCCTATTCACACGATGTTATCAAGAGCATCGAGATTTTCGGTGAAATGCACCGCTACATTCCTGTGATAGCGCATCGTGAAGGCTTCAAAAAAATTGGAGAAAAGGTGGTTGAGCACCGCGCCCGCAAATACGGTACAACCAAGTTCGGACTCGAGCGCTTCATCAATGGGCCTTTGGATTTGATGACTATCATGTTCATCTCCCGTTTTGGTAAACGCCCCATGCACATTTTCGGAACCATAGGCGCTTCGATGTTCATGGTGGGATTGGCTCTAACCGGCTATCTAATCACCCTCAAGTTTCTGCATCTCTATGTATGGCATACAAAAGCTCCGTTGGTGGCTGATCAAGTGCCTTTTTATCTAGCCTTGACTGCCATGATTATCGGTACTCAACTCTTTCTGGCAGGCTTTGTTGGCGAGTTAATCACGCGCAATTCAGCGACACGTAATCAATATAAAATTCGGGAGAAACTTTAACGTAACGTTTCTTCATCGAAAGCATAAAACGAAAAGGGCCGCATTACTGCGGCCCTTTTTATAATGAATTCGATTGTATTACTGCTTAATGAGCGACTTCACCAATTGTGTCGTTCCATTGGTCAACTGCACCATATAGTAACCGGCTTGCAGATCGCTCAAGTCCATCTGAACTTGCATATTGGTAGCCGTTACCTGGTAGTTCACTGAGCGAACCAAACGGCCTTCAGCACCATACACGTTCAATGTCAAATTGCGCTGAGCATCCAGTGATGTAGCATTCACGATAATTCCACCGTTTGTAGGGTTTGGATATAAAGCGAACTCTACTTCCAAGCCATTGTCAAAGCCCAATCCACCACCTACATTGTATAAGCATGAACCGTCGTCATAAGTAGCTTGTGGGTTGTAGTTGTAAGCTGCTGAATCCATACATCCGGCAACCATTCCGCAATCAGAATTAACACCGATCAAATCTGAACCTGATGCTCCGTAATACAGTGAACCCTCTGTATACATGGTGTTCGAAGAAATTGCGTAGTAAGCGCCATTCCATCCGTCGCCCCAGCTATCGTTCATGACCACTTCGTAACATCCATCCGGAACGCATACGTAGTCGGTATACCAACCCCAGCTGCTGTAGTTGCCGCCTTCAGCGTAAACAACGCCATCAGCACCAACCAACGACCAACCGATTTCTGAACCCCAGTTTTGAGTTGAAATGGTAATAGACATCAAGTTTTGAACGCAGTTTTCGGGATACTCACACGACCCGTCATCTTCATTGGCCATTGGATTGTAGTTCAAGGCAAATGGATCTGTGCAACCAAGAATAGTTGGTGTACATCCTTCGGCATTCACCCCAAAGTAAGCAACGCCTGAACTCATATTACTGCCCAGTGTAAATGAACCGATGAATGAGCCATTGGCAAATACATCCATGTAGCCACCGCCATCCCATCCGTCGCCGAATGTATCGAACATCTGAATAGTGTAACAGCCGTCAGTTACACAAGCATAGGCTGATGCAACGCCCTGTGTTGAACCTGTAATCGTGTTTCCTGCTGCATCTGTAACGATGTATGACGCTTCATTCGCAAACGTACCGGGGTATAGCACACACTCGAGGATAGTTCCGGCGCAATCGGTAAGGATGATGCAAGAACCATCATCTACTGCAGCCAATGGGTCAAAGTTAACAGCGGTTGAATCCGTGCAACCAACAGTTGGGTACTGGCATGAGCCGTCGCTCATTGTTGCCTCTGCGTTGTAGTTCAACGCTGTAGGATCTGTGCAACCAAAAACAGATCCGCACGTGCCATCGATGCTGAATTGCACTGAAGCAAATTGTGCGTTGGCATCCGGATGCGCGTTGATGATTTGAACACCATTTACGTTCACCCAGAAGTAACCGTTGTACCAACCGTAAGGACCGGAATTGTTAATCATGTTTGCTGTGTAACAAACGCCGGGTTGCAGACAAAGTGATGCGTATACAATTGCAGCATTGTTCAAGCCACTTGCGTAGTACACCTCATTACCACTATCGTCAACGATTTGAAGTTCGACCTGATTTCCATTAGAAAACGTGCAGATGTAGAGACTAGCCGTAGCACTACCTGCACCATTGCAATATTCACATGAGCCGTTATCTATTGTTGCGCTCCAATCGTAGTTGATAGCTGTCTGATCAGTACAACCTTCAATTACACATGTGCCGTCGTCAGCGTTAGCCGCCTGGTTGTAATTCACTGCTGCAGGATTGGTGCAGCCATAGACGTAATAAAAGCAAGAGCCGTCATCGATTGTTGCGTATGGGTTGTAATTGGCAGCCGTGCTGTCCATGCAACCACTGTAAACGCAAGAGCCATCATCGGTAACTGCCGCAGGATCGTAATTAGTGGCATAATAATCCGTGCAACCGGCTTCACCATCACCGCAAGTGACATTCAATGTGAATGCTCCTGAGGCTGAGCCGAAACCACCCACTCGAATGAGGTAGGTTTCACCTGCAACAACGGGGAATGAAACTTGACTTTGCATTGCGCAAAAATCATCGTTTTGTACTAGGCAATATAAATTCCCTTGTCCACAAGAACCGCCATAGACATGGATTTTGGTATCCATATTACTGCCGCAAGTGGAAAGCGTAACGGTAACATTTTCATATGCAGTGTAAGAATACCACAACTGACCTGCTGTTCCAACTCCGGAGCATGCTGTGGCACCTGAGGTCTGGGAATCGTTTAGTATCCCTACTGTGTTGCCATCTTGGCTATCAACACACATTTCCAGCTCTATGGCCGTATCGCAGGTAGAGCCCGGAAACACTTGAGCATTCGCTACCGAAGACAATAGAACCGCGGCAAGCAAGACGAAAGAGTAAATAAATTTCATGTTAAAATTTGGATTTGGTCTAAAAATGATCGCTTAATGTTGAAACGATTAACTACAAGAGTAGGCATTAACTACCCTCCTCAAGACATAAAAATATCCACGTAGGTTGCATTCCTATTTATTGAGAATAGAATCAGGCAATAACACCGCTACCGATGAGCTCATCTTCTTTGTACCATGCAACAAATTGTCCCGCAGCAATTCCGCGCTGGGCCTCATCAAACAGGACATGAAGCGCGTCTTCGCGAAGAATAAGTTTGCACGGACTTAACTCCTGGCGATAGCGGATTCGCGCCTTATACTCCCGTTCCTCCCCTACCGCCATTTTTAAATCTTCACGAACCCAGTGAATGTCCTTTGCTAAAACACGTAGCCCTTTGCGCAGCAATCCCGCGTGATCTTCTCCTTGCCCGACATAGATTGTGTTTGTTTCCGCATCCGTGGCTAATATGAACAAGGGTAGCGCCTTACCCCCAATTCCAAGGCCTTTGCGCTGACCAACGGTGTAGTAATGCGCTCCTTGATGCTCGCCAATGACCTTTCCCATTGTCTGTGCGAATTCGTAACTGCGCGTTTGGAAAGATGTCGGATCCATCTCAACGCTCGGCTCGAAAAGCTTAGAATCGTCAGGAACTTCAATGATTTGTCCGGGCTTCGGCTGTAACTGCTGCTGCAAGAAAACAGGCAATTTCACTTTGCCAATGAAACATAATCCCTGCGAATCCTTCTTATCGGCATTGCCAAGTCCAATTTCCCTGGCAATTCTGCGCACTTCCGACTTTTGCAAGTGACCAATGGGAAAAAGCGCCTTCGAAAGCTGGTATTGATTGAGCTGACATAAAAAATAGCTCTGGTCCTTATTGTCATCGACGCCAGCCAGCAGCCTGTAAACTTCATTTCCGGCAGTGTCATGGATGACGTCCTTTCGACAATAATGACCGGTAGCCACAAAATCGGCTTTCAACGATTGAGCAGCTTTCAGAAACAGGTCAAATTTCACTTCGCGATTGCATAGCACGTCAGGGTTGGGCGTGCGACCTGCTTCATACTCCCGAAACATGTAGTCAACGATGCGCTCTTTGTATTCTTTGCTCATATCGAGCACTTGAAAGGGAATTCCAAGGGTCTCAGCGGCGAGCATGGCGTCGTTACTATCATCAATCCAGGGGCACTCATTATTTATTACCACAGACTCATCATGCCAGTTGCGCATGAAAATTCCCACAACTTCAAAGCCCTGCTCCAGCAGAAGGTGCGCGGCAACGCTGGAATCAACGCCTCCGGATAAACCCACGACCACTCGAGTTGCCATGGCCCAAAAATACAACCGTGGTATGTGGAACTAAAATTTCGCCTATCTTTAGCATGCCCGAATAATTGAACAGATGAGTAATTGTGTTTCAATGGGGCAACCCTTTTAACGTTCTTTCGTCTAACCCGTAACCCTTGTGGCTGAAACCAAGCAATTGCAAGCATTGATCGATGGCTGTCTCAAAGGAGACAGACGATCGCAGCAAGCGGTCCATAAGCTTTATTATGGAAAGATGAAAGCCGTTTGTATGCGATACACAAGGGACTCAGATCAGGCCAATGATGTGTTACAGGAAGGATTCCTCAAGATTTTCAACAATCTCGAAAAATTCACCGGCGTAGGCACGTTCGAAGGTTGGATGAGGAGAATTATGGTGAATTTGTCCATTGACCGCTTCCGCAAGTTAAAACACGATTTTGTTTTGCTGGGTGAAAATGATGACATCGAGCGATACAGCGATGACACGGAAGAAGTATTGGATGAATTGGATGAGTTAGAGGAAATCTATTCGATTACTCCCGAGCAAATAATTGATGCAATGCAGCAATTAACACCGGCCTATCGAACAGTTTTCAACCTTTACGTTTATGAGGACTATACGCATCAGGATATTGCTGAGGCGCTGGGCATTAGTGTAGGAACTTCCAAAAGCAACTACGCTAAAGCCAAAAAGAATATGAAGAAGTTGCTAATTAAGAATTTGCATCACGCTAAATGAAAAAGAATTTTACGCCGTTTGAGCGGGGATTAAAGGACAAGATGGAGCAGTTTGAGTTTCCTTACGAACAAGGGGCTTGGGCAGGATTGCAACATCAGATGGGCATGGCTAAATCGGGTGGATCGGTTTGGATTGTTTCGCTGATTTCTACTGTAGTAGTGTTATCAGGCACTGCAATTGCCATTTACCGTCAGCAGCATGTTCCTTCTACGGCGAAGAAAGCCGAGATTTCTGAACGTCTATCCTCTCCTATTACATCGATTACACGCGGAATTTCACATGGTGGATCCCTGTTGGTTCCAACTACAGCGAATTACACTTCTGCTCAATATTCAAACTCACTTGAAACACCGGTATTAAACATCTCAAATGTTTCCGGCGTTGAATCCAACGTGCAACTTGAGGCTTTTGCTGAGAATACTATTTCGCCGGCAACAACAAAACCTTCTAAGGATCTTGCGGTAAAAGCAGATAACGTCATTGCATTTAATTGTAACGTGCGACGTGCCTGCCAAGGTGAAGAAGTGGAATTCCAAACAACCAGCGGTCCGAAAAACGGAAGCTACTTGTGGAACTTCGGTGACGGTCACTTCAGTGACGATATCAATCCGAAGCATAAATTCGGCAAGGCCGGCCATTATGATGTGTCACTCTCTATTACCAGTGATAATGGCCAAATTAATACTACGGTCATTAATGATATGATTACCATAGACGCAGCTCCTGATGCCGATTTCACTTGGGAATTCGTTAATACGAATCCGGCTGCGCCCGAAGTTCGCATCATAAACCTCACCGACGGTGGTAGTAGTTACGAGTGGAGCAACGGGGCACAATCATTTGATCAGGCCAATGGTGCTACATTCAAGCTTAATACGGGAGGTCGTCAAATGATTGCCTTGAATGCGAAAAACGAGGCCGGTTGCTCGGACGGAGCGGTGAAGCATATCTCCGTGAACACCGATTTCACACTAGAAGCCCCGCAGTCATGGTCATTTGCAAAAGGGACTTTCATGCCGGCGGGATTGAAGAAAAACAAAGTTGATTTTTCGATGGTGATTCTCGACAGCAACGGAAACAAGGTTTATCAAACTACTTCTCGCCTTAAGGGTTGGGATGGAAAACTTCCAAACGGCTCCATGGCACAAGCCGGATCGCAATTCAACTACATGGTTATCATTACCAACGACCTTACTCAAGAACAGAAATATTTCAACGGACCATTTACAGTTTCTCCTTAACCAAAACTAAACTGCAACTGTGTTTAGAAAAAGCCGTAACAATTGTTGCGGTTTTTTTTGTTGAATACATGTGAACAATTTTCCACCTTAGTCGTACAAACACGTATGTTTATCTATAAAAATGTGTATTTTTGTCGGCGATTTAAGCTGGAGCAGGTTGAACTTTCGTGAAATTCCTAAACATTCTCATATTCTTCATCGGTATTGGTCTGGCAACGGGCATCAATGGGCAGTTTGTTGTATCGCCGTCTGATGCTGACGCCTGTCAATGCACCGGCAGCGTCACCTACACGCCTCCGGCGGGTGCTTCCGGCTACAGTATTTCCCTATTTGATCAAAACGATGAGCTTGTGCAGCAGGCCGGCAGCGTGAATGGCTCTTTCTCATTCAGTAATTTATGTCCCACTGTTTTTCACGTCGTAGCCACCTTAGCCGATGGAACCGTGCAGGATGACTACTTCAATGTGCCCGCGGGAGGGAATGACCCGGGAGACGCAAGGAAGGTCATATTATGTCAACAAGATTATAATCCGCCTTCTCCGGCGCCTCCTATTCCCTATGATTTCACTGTTGAATCATCTACGTTCAACAATTTAGCGATGTGGTACTATCCAAGTGGTTTGATACTCGCCACTAGCGAGCAAAGCTCATTGAACGCATCTATTTTGAACTCCGGTTGGTATACCTGCACTGAGAACGTGGGTTCTTGTCAAGTGACAAGTGGTATCTACCTGCAAACAAATGATCCCGGCACAACCACAACCTACGTCATCTGCGAATCGTATGAACCGTTCGAGATGATTGATTTTATGGAAGGGTCTCCGGACACCATAGGACAGTGGTACGACAGCGCCAATCAACCCGTATCAGGAGGGATTTTCAATCCTCAGACTATGGACTCTGACTTGTTTACCTATCTGATTGATAACCTCACCGGCTGCAGTTCTGTATTTCGTTCAATGTATGTTTCCGAACAAGTGCAGCGATCCGCCGGTGCCGATTCCACCATACTTGTCTGTACCGGCAGCTCCCCGTTCAACATGCTCAATTATCTTCAGGGTAATCCTGATGATGACAACCCTAACATTAATAACGACGGCTATTGGTCTACACCAAGCGGAGGCAATTTAATGCCCTTGGGTAATGACATGTTTAATCCTGCAACCATGGCTGCCGGCATTTACACGTATATCACAAACTCAGCAGCCCCTTGTTCAACCCAATCGGCGGAACTAACCATCACTTTCACCAACGACAACCCCTCCGGTTTGAGCGACAACATTCTGATGTGCTCTATTGATGGTCCCATTGATATGTTGGATTCACTCCTGGGAAATCCGCTGAACGGTGGCGTATGGACGAACTCAGCGGGACTTGAAGTAGACGGTATATTCAATCCGCAAACCGAACCGGCCGGTAATTACGAGTATTATTATCCGAACGTTGGCTGCACACCGGGCAGTTCTACCCTCACTATTAGCGTGGAAGCTCCCAAAAATGCGGGTGCTAATGGCACCGAGACCATGTGCGAGAGCGGTCCTTCACTAAACCTCAACAGCATGCTAAGCGCGAATGCAACACTTGGCGGTATCTGGGAATCGAACAACGCGGTCGTGAGTAATATGTTCATGCCAACCTCAGCGGTCAATGCAGCTTTCACTTATGAAGTATTCGGAACAGCTTGTCCGGATGATGCCGCGTCTTTCACTGTCTTCGTGCAACCGGCCGTGAATGCACTCAACGACACCACTATTTATTTGTGCAGTCTTCAGGATCCGATTCAGCTCGATGGCTTTTATAGCAATCTATCCAATGTCTCTTTTCAAAACATGGCAGGTGCCTCCATTTCGCCCATATTCGACCCCGAGCTCCTGCCCACACAGGATATCACGGTCATAAACATTAGTGGAAATACTTGTCCCAATCAGTCGTGCACCATGACTGTTACGGTGGTTAATCCTGTCATTGAAAATGGCACCAGTGATATTGATGTGTGTCGAAGCGCCACGCTTTTCGATCTAAACACCACCATTCCTGTGGTTGCTGTGGGTCTGGGCACTTGGGAAGATGCTTCAGGCATTGCGTCAAGCAATCTGGTTCCCATAGATTTTGTTGGCAATGAAACGTACACCTACACCGTCGTTCTTCCCATTTCTTGCGGAGGAGAGCAACGCACCATTGTGTTGGAAACGTTCACGCCGAATGATGCAGGTCCGGATGATTCCGAAGCATTTTGTTACACCGATGCAACCATCGGTCTTGGCACGCTGCTTCCGGCGTCAAATCAGTCCGGCGGACAATGGTTTTTCAATGGTGTTGAATATACCTCGAGCAGCTTCGACCCGGGAAACGATAGTCCGGGCAACTACATCTACCGATTGCCTACTAATGGTCCCTGCCCGGCTGATGAAGCTGTTCTGGCCATTACCGTCCAACAAGGAATTAATTACACAGCAGGAACTGATGTTCATGTGTGTGCCGGTAGCACTGCTCAAGCTCTTGGCGCGCCGGCTTCCGCGGGCACCACTTACACCTGGAGCCCGGCCTCAGGACTTAGCAATCCGGCCTCAGCACAGCCTTCGGTGGAGGTTCCCTCCTCGGTATTACAAACCAGCACTGTGACATACTCAGTGTTTGCAGACGACGGGGTTTGCACCTTCACCGATTACGTGAATGTGATTACTGAACCCAACCCCGTTTTAAATATTCAAAACATTTACGATCTGTGTTATGGAGATAATCTCACATTAAGCACACCCGGTGATGCCGCCTATCAGTGGACGCCTGTGAATATTTTTGACGATGCCAATAGTGCCTCACCAACGCTTCAACCGGCTGCTGATCTATATATTGGTGTTGTGGCCCAGAGCGACTTCGGATGTATTTCTTCGGCAACATCACAAATCATAGTGCATCCTTTGCCGGTGTTGATTGTTAATCCAACTCCATTATCAGGCTGCCCTCCGTTGAATCTTTCCCTAACCCCTGAAACCGGCAGCACCGAGCTTGAAGAAGTTGTTTGGTCAGTTCCCGGATTGGGTATTTTCATCGGCGATTCACTGGATATCGCGCTTCAGGCCGCCGGTGTTTATGATGTTCAAGCGACAGCCATTTCGCCCTTCAACTGCACACGCGATTACCTTTACGAAGAAGTGGCTGATGTCTTCCCGAAGCCATCGGTTGCTTTCACAGTATCGCCCGTTGAATTGACCACACTTGAACCCTTGGCAACGTTCAACAACCACACGGATGGGGCTGTGCATTACAATTGGACCTTTGATGAATATGGAAGTAGTGAACTGGAATCACCGGAGTTTGAATTCCCCAATGAGCGCAGCGACAACTTCCTGGTGTGTTTGGAGGCATTGAATCTTTTCGGATGTTACGACACGTCTTGTCGGAATGTCTACATGGATGCCCAATACGCAGTATTTGCTCCGAATGCTTTTTCACCTGATGGTGATGGCGATAATGACGTTTGGTTTCCTGTGATTCGTGGATTTCACAATGATGTTTACGAACTCATGATTTTCAATCGTTGGGGTGATGTGGTTTTTCAGACACAGGATCCATCAGAGGTATGGACGGGTGAGCACCGAGATGGTAATTATTTCGGACAGAACGAGGTCTACAACTGGCGGTTAAAGTTGCGTAAAGAGTTCTCAGCGGAAGACATTGTATACTCCGGCAGTATGATTTTAATGCGCTAAGCTCCTGTAACCTCGCATCGTTTGCGCTCGTACAACGAGCGTGTTTTCCTTTCAATTCCCACACATATCTTCAGCGAAAAGAATAAACAGTCATTGGCTGTTGATTCTGGCATACAGCCTGTTGTTTATCATTTCTGTTGATTCGATTGCTCAAGAAACGCGTGAACGCTCAGCACTCAAAGTTTATCTGCCGGAAGAAGTCAACTTTTGCATAAACCCCTGGTTGACGCTTTCACCGGATAGCATCGTGGGGGGCGTTGAGCCATATGCGTATCAGTGGTGGTCAGAAGACGGATTTTTGAGCCAAAGTGATACCTTGATTTGGCAAGGCAGCGATACAACAACCATTTGGCTGGAGGTTACCGATGGGGC
Source organism: Flavobacteriales bacterium (assembly GCA_046304755.1). Lineage (GTDB taxonomy): Bacteria > Bacteroidota > Bacteroidia > Flavobacteriales_D > Sanyastnellaceae > JAIBBG01. The sequence goes on along the minus strand of JBKCDO010000198.1, from coordinate 16,581 downwards.
GGGTTTCAGAGAGCGAGCCAATACGAGAGCACTTCCCTACCCTTCAATTCCCGCATCTTTCAGTGTAAATCAGACGCAAGGATGTCTGCCACTGGAAGTAGAATTCCGATCTGATTTTCTAGCCTTCCAACATTTGCAGAGTATGCAATGGAATTTCGGTGCCGGTGAACCCTCCACTACTATGGCCTCTGCTGTTTGCAAGTATGATGAGGTCGGAACCTATTATCCAACGCTTGTGCTCACCGATAATAACGGATGTATTTGGCGCGACACGTTGAATGTCGAAATACGGGTTTTCCCGGTTCCTCATGCGTCCTTTGAACTAGAAGACACTCTTATTCACTTACCGCATGCGGATTTAAAGCCACACAACACCAGTGAAGGAGCCGGCAACTACCATTGGGATTTTGGTCCTTGGGGGGAATCTCTTGAACACTCTCCAAGCTTCGATTTTTCGAGTGAAATAGAAGGCACTTCTGCGCTTGAGCTCACGGCCATTAACGCCTTCGGATGCACTTCGATTTTCTCCCAAACTGTGAAAGTCGTGCGCCCCATTTCATTTTTCATCCCCAATGCATTTACACCTGACCGCGATGGCGTCAATGATACATGGCTACCGGTTGGCAGCGGAGTAGATGCATCCCATTATCACTTGGACGTATTTGACCCATGGGGTACCGTTATTTTTTCTACAAATGACCTTGAGCAGTCTTGGGATGGCAAAAATGCAGCAACGCGTATTGACATGGCCCCCGGGCTTTTCGCCTATCGCATTGTGGCACGTGATTCTGAGCGCGGTGTGGGACATGAGTTCAAGGGTATGGTTGTACTGCTCCGTTAAATTCGTCGGTAAGCTTTACTTTTCAAGGTTATCCCCTTTTTATTGAAAAAGGCACTGATTCCCATGCAACTTTTCGTTTCTTTGGGTGTCTTTAGATTCAGGACCATATCCTTACGTGATAACCATGAAAAATCTTTTACTTGCCTCTGTATTTCTCGTCATCTCTGCCAATCTTCTTGCGCAATGTGGAGTGCCCGGATTTGTGTGTATGGGCGATGGCAATGTCACTGTGTCCGACGGTTTCAACCTATACGATGATGGTTTTGGAGGCCCCTACACGAATACAGATTACACGCTCGTGCTTTGTCCGGATACTCCGGGTGACGTGGTTCAATTAACCTTCAATGCATTCGCATTACAAACGAGTCCAAACGCAGCCAACAGCGATTACTTGAGTGTATTTGACGGAAACAGCACCGCTGCGCCGAGTTTGGGTGACTATACAGGGAACTCGATTCAAGGTTTGCAAATCACCGGAACGGTTACCAATACCTCCGGCTGTCTGACGCTGGTTTTTTCAAGCAATGGTGCTGACAATGTGAACTCTCCCGGTTTTGAGGCCGCTATACAGTGCACCACACCATGCGCCAACCCGCTCGCAGCCTCAGCCATTGTGAACCCTGCACCCGTTGACCCGACTATTCAGACGGTGAATGTTTGCCTTGGTGATGACATCACTTTCGGCGATGCGGGTTCGACCGCTCAGGCCGGTTTCAATCTCGCGCGTTATATCTGGAACTTCGATGATGGCACAATCATCACCAATACCACAGCTGCGAACGTGCAGCATAGCTTTACTGAACCCGGGGAATACATCGTAGTGCTTACCGTTGAAGATGACAACCTAGGAGACGATGCCGTTGGTTGCCAGAGTTTGAATGTTCAACCCCTACAAGTGTTGGTGAGCACTTATCCCACGTTTACCGGTATGACCGACCTTGAAACCTGTCTGGGAGATACGGTTATGGGAGTTATGGTTATTGGCGAGAATGTGACGCTTCCCGATGACACCAACATTGGTGGAAGTGCGTCGGGAACAACATGGACGGCTTTGCCGCCGCAAGTTGTGGCAGGTGAAACCTACCTTGCCGACGGGGCCGGATTTTCCTATTCAACCTCCCTGAATTTCGACTTTTTCGAGGCCGGCGCAACACTCAACTCGTGCGACGACCTTGATAGCATCTTCGTGAATATGGAGCATAGCTACATGGGGGATCTCGGGCTCTATATCACCTGCCCCAACGGTACGCTTGTTAATCTGGTAGAGTGGGCCACCAACGGCGGCGGCGGAACATTTCTCGGACAGGCACTGGATGATGCAGGTACCGATCCCGGCGTTGGTTGGGATTACGCCTGGACACCTACCGCTACCAATGGAACTTGGGGCGCCAACAGTGGTACCAACACGGTGGGTGTCACAACACCAACACTCGGAAATGCGCTTGCACCCGGTATTTACCAGTCAGCAGAAGATTTGTGCTCTTTGGTTGGGTGTCCGCTCAATGGACAATGGACTTTTTCAGTAGCAGACAACCTGGCCATTGACAACGGCTACATTTTCTCCTGGGGTATTGGTTTCAATCCGGAGTTATACCCCGGGGTGACCACCTTCACGCCCACCATTGGTGCCGGAGCTGATTCGTCCTTTTGGGTTACAAACGGCCCGGAGAATGGAATTCAATGGATTTCAGATATCTCCACCGATGCCGATATCATCGAGATTATCCCGGAACAACTTGGGGTATGGGACTTTACCTACCGCGTGATTAACAGCTTTGGGTGTATGTTCGACAGTACCATTCAAGTTACGGTTACTCAAGCCCCTTTTGTGACGGCAGGTTCCGATGCCGTCGTGGCGTGTTTACCGACTCAACTGGATGGTGGATTGCTCAATGAACCCGACGTTGCCTGCGCAGACTGCGGCAACTACACCTATTGCTACACCACTTTTGATTTTTACCAGCAGACCTATTGCCCCGACAATGCCGGTGATGGTTTTGTCACGATCTCCTTCACTGCCGGTGAGCTCGCCGTGAATGATAACCTTTATGTGTTCGACGGACCTAACACATGGCCTTCACCCCAGTTAGGCTTTTATACCGGTGACTTAACCGGATTGAGTTGGACTTCGACCGACCCTTCGGGCTGTCTTACGTTTTACATCTCAGAATGGGACGGTGTTGGAAATTGTGTGGATGGCGGAGCAGCAGAATGCGCCTACTCAGTGACGGCGGGAAGCGCTGTAGCTGCAGGATTCGTATGGGAATGGACTCCCGATAACCCTTTAGACTTCCCCAATACACCGGAGCCTCAAGTTTTAGGATTACCTCAACCATCAACCACTTTTACGCTGGTTGGATATCCGGCAGGCCATCCCGGTTGTGCCAGTTCCGATCAGGTTGTGATTTCAATCGACCCCAATAACGATCCCGGAATTGGAGGTCCACATGAAATATGTGCTTCAGATAGTCCATTTGATTTATTCAGCCTCCTTGGTGGCACTCCTGTGAACTGGGGAGAATGGCTCTTCAATGGGGTTCCGCTTGCTAATTCAACCTTTGATCCGCAAACCAGTTTACCCGGGGACTATGTTTACTTCCTGGATAGTGGTCCGAATTGTTCAAGCTCTTCAACGATTACCATCAATATGCCGCTTCCCACAACCATGACTATCGCGGATGATACAACCTTGTGTGACGCAGGAACGGTTAATTTGGATTTGTATCTCCTTACTCCTGGGCTTCCTCCATACAACTACAACTGGGAGTTTAATGGGCAACCGGTTAGTTCTATGGAAGATTTTATGATGAATCCCACTGAAAGTGGTCAAGCATGCCTCACCGTGACAGATGCTTGCGATTACAGTATCACCCAATGCCTGCAGGTGGATGTGCTCCCTCCTATTTCACCCGCATTCACGGCTGATACCACTCAAGGCTGTTGGCCAAATGAATATGTGCTCAGTGTAGAAAACGAACTTACCGAATATTCTACTTCGCGTTGGATGCTTTCCGATGGCAGTGTGATTCTCAACCAACCCAATGCGCCTGTATCTTTTGATGCTCCGGGGCTCTATGGAGTAGAATTGATTCTCATTAATTCCGCAGGCTGTGAGTACTCGATTGCCAACAACGCCTACCTCACCAGTTACGCACCACCTACAGTTGGCTACACGGTTGGTCCTCAGCCGACAGACATTTACGACACTGAACTTCACTTTGAGAGCGTAACCAATGGTTATCCCATTACTGATTACGCCTGGACCTTCAGCAGCACGGCGGGTGGGTTACTTGGAGGATCGGCTGCTGCTAATCCTGTATTCACCTTTCCTAATGACTATGGTGGAACATATTTGGTTAATCTTGAAGTCACTGACATTCATAACTGTACTGCATTTGTTTCAGGCAACACTGTTCAAATCAACGATATCACGCAATTCTACATTCCATCCGGATTTACACCAAATAACGACGGACTCAACGACGTGCTTCAATTTGTTGGAGCGGACATCGATGAAACGCGCTTTCAGTTTGAGGTGTTTAATCGATTTGGAGAAAAGATGTTTGAGTCGGCTGATCCCAACTCTGCCTGGACAGGAAATACCGGAAACGGGGAATACTATGCCCCTAACGGTGTATACTCCTGGAGAGCCATTGTAGTATCTAAGTCAACAGGCGTGAAAAAAGAAATCAACGGTTCGATTATCATTATGCGATAACAGCTGTAATGTATCATTGAAAGAAAAGCCACCTCAAAAAGGTGGCTTTTTCACATTTCATTGAGGATAGAATTCCCTTCATTGAGGATTATTAGGGACAAATAAGGGCTTCGTGGGCTAAATTTGCAAACGATGGACTTATCCTTCTCCAATTCCATGATGAAACACTTGTGTCGATTGACGGCGTTGTCGTTTGCGCTTTTTGTTTGCGGCCATTCCACCGTTGTAGGACAGATAACGGTAAATGCCGGTATCAACAACCAAACCTTCTCTACGTGCAATGAGTTCATCATTGACTCCGGAGGTCAAGGTGGTCCAGGATATAGCAACGATGAGAATGTCACGTTCACCATTTGCTCCGACAACCCGGGAGATCAGGTTACGGTAACCTTCAACTTGTTTTCATTGAGTCCCGTTGATACGCAACCGGGTAATGGAGACAACTCCGATCAGATGTACGTATTCGATGGTCCGAATACAGGCGCTAACTCTTTGGGTAACTACGGAGGAACCGGTCTACAGGGAGTTGTTATTCAGGCTACTCCACAAAACACAACGGGATGTCTTACTTTTCAATTCGTTTCGAATGATAGCGGTACCGGCCAATTTACGGCTTCTGCATCCTGCAATACTCCCTGCGCTACACCGCAGGCGGGAGGAATTATCGTAGGCGGAATTACACAGGACAGCATTCGCGTTTGTGTTGGTGAAGAAATCACCTTCCGTGAGCAAGGCTCAATGGCGCAGCCCGGATTTAATTTGGTGAGCTATACCTGGGACTTTATGGATGGTAGTAATGAGACCGTCACTGCACCGGGGGCGGATGTAACCCACGCCTTTTCTCAAGCGGGTAACTATTTGGTGCAGCTATTTGTTCAGGACGACAATCCGGACAATGTATGTTTGAATTCCAACTTTATTTCCCTGGATGTATTGGTTGCAACTATCCCAAGCTTTGCCGGTTTCCAGGAGGACTTGGTTATGTGTATCGGAGAGGAACTGAACTTCACTGCAACACCGGAACTCTACGAGGTAACGTGGACAGGCTTTAACGGCAATGTTGAGATTGAAAACGGCTGCTTACCCGATACACTTTTAGGGATTTCTCAAGATATCGAAATTTTTCAAATGGGTTTTCTAGCGGGAACAACTATTGAGAGCATCGGGGACATTGAGAGTATCTGCCTGGAAATGGAGCACAGCTTCATGGGCGACCTCGTCATCTATGTTACCTGCCCCAATGGTCAACAAGTGATGCTTCATCAACAAGGAGGCGGCGGAACGCAAATCGGCGTTCCCGTTCAGGAGGATAATATTGACTGCGATAACCCCGCCACACAAGGTGAAGCCTGGAATTATTGTTTCACCCCTAATGCAACAGAAACTTGGGTGGAATGGGTGAACAATAGCGGTGGCTTTGGCGGAACACTGCCCGAGGGCGATTACGAGCCCGTTGCGCCGTTGGACGGACTGATTGGTTGTCCAACCAATGGTATTTGGACATTAACGGTAGTTGATAACTGGGCGGCTGATGATGGGCAGTTGATTGGTTTCGGGCTAAATCTCGATCCTTCACTTTACCCCGACATTGTAGAATATACGCCTCAAATCTCGCCGGATGCTTCCGGCTCCTATTGGACAAGCCCTGCTCCTTTTGCAGTTATTGAAGGCACCAGTATGGATGAAATCACCATTACTCCCGCTGCAGAGGGTGTATTTGAATACACCTATAATGTCATCGATGACTTTGGTTGTTCGAACGACACGTCCTTCTTTATCACCGTCTTTGAGGCGCTCCTGGTTCAAGCACCGGATGATTTCACCATTGGTTGTGATGACTTGCCTATGGTTGCTTCTTTCCAAGGTTTACCTCCTTCAAGCTGCAGTGATTGCGGTGAATTCAACTACTGCTACATTGACAATGATAATTTCACATGGACGTTCTGTCCTGATGTATTAAATGACGGTACTGCGCTGACATTTGAATTTATTGACGGCGCCATGGAAGCAGGATTCGAGGACTTTCTCGTTTATGACGGAGCTTCCACTGCGGCACCTTTGATTGAGGCGTGGAGTGGTGGCGACGCCTCCGGTCAGTCATGGACCGCAACCAATACTGACGGTTGTATTACGGTTAGTTTTACCTCAGATGGCAGTATTTCCTGCAACGGTGGAAGCTATTCTGAATGGACGTATGCTGTTTCCAACGGTGGACCCGAATATGAATGGCAATGGACTCCGGCCACTTTCCTCGATGATCCAACCATACAAGGTCCAACTATTGTTGATCTTACCTCACCTGTAACCTACACTGTGACCGGTTATCCCGTTGGGCATCCAAACTGCGCCAGTTCTGATGAAGTGGTTGTTTCACTTGACCCGGGTAGTGATCCCGGTGACGACAATACAATTACTGTTTGCACTACGGAGCTTGCTTTCCTGATGACCGACAGCCTCGGTGGAAATCCTTCCTCTGGGGGCGTTTGGACAGATGCTGCCGGCAATGTAGTTACGGATGGAATGTTTGATCCTTCAACCGGAACAGGCGGTGTGTTTTCGCATACCATTCCCGGAGGGTGTTATGATCCTGCTGAACTGACAGTTCAGATTTACCTGCCGCTGGATTTATCTATTTCAAACGACACTATCATTTGTGATCAAGGCGTGGTTGATATGGATGTGTATTCGCTGAGTAATGGTCTTGCACCCTATTCTTACGCGTGGACCTATGCCGGTAGTGATGTTGGAAATACAGCGCAAATTGACTACGCACCGACAGGCTCCGGACAAGTGTGTATTGAAGTTAATGATGCTTGTGCATACACCGCCAATCAATGTTTTAACGTCGAAATGCTTCCTCCCGTTGAAGCTACCTTTACAGCAGATACCACGGAAGGCTGTTGGCCTGATGCCTTCCATTTATCCATTACATCTGATCCTACCACGTTTAATAATTCAACTTGGACCTTTGCTGATGGTAGCAGCTATTTTAATGTGAATGACCTTGAAGTAAGTTTCGAAAACCCCGGTCAATACAATGCTACCCTTACCTTGAGTAACTTAGTAGGGTGCCAGTACATTGCAAATATGCCTCTCACTCTGTACAGTTACGCTCCACCTGTTGTGGGATACATTGCAGGGCCTCAACCAACCGACATCTACGATACCGAAATCCACTTCGAAAGTGTTATTTCCGGATACCCGATTCAATCGTATGCCTGGACGTTTAGCGAAGTAGACGGCACCCTACTTGGAGGTTCAAATCAAGCCAATCCTGTTTTCACCTTCCCCAATGCATATGGAAATAACTACATTGTTACACTTGAGGTGACCGACATTCATAATTGCTCTGCGATGACCACCGGTAATACTGTTGTAATCAACGATATTCCTCAGTTTTATATACCAACCGGCTTCACTCCCAATGGAGACGGTCTTAACGATGTACTGCAATTCATTGGAGCTGACATTGATGAAACACGCTTCCAATTTGAAGTGTTCAATCGTTTCGGGCAAAAGATGTTTGAATCGAATGATCCGAATGCTGCCTGGACAGGAAATACTGCCGATGGCGAATACTATGCTCCTAATGGCGTTTATTCTTGGAGAGCAATTGTGGTATCTAAATCAACAGGCGTAAAAAAAGAAATCAACGGCTCGATAATCATCATGCGTTAAAACAAGGTCGGCGGCTCATATAGCTCAGCGTAGTCGTGCTTGCGAAAAGCATCGGGAGTATTACCCGGAGAATATTTTCCGCGTAAGGGTTTGACGGTGTGAGCGCGTAACTCCCCATCAGCGAGCGGAACCAACATGGCCTTCAATTCATCGACGGGAGTTTCATTGCTGATCCAGCGCAGGAGGTTTTCCCCCTCCAGAAATACCGGCATTCGGGGTTCTTCCAGTTCGGGGTTGTTATGAATCTCCTTCATGAGCGCATTTCCCTTCGTGGTTAGGATGGCGAAGGTGAGCAAGGTCTCCCCTTTCTCATGGTCGCGCCATTCATCGCACACCACGGCAATCCAACGCACGTCTTCTTCTTTCCAATCAATGAAGTAGGGAAATTTTTTACCCTTGACATGCTTGTATTCGTAAAAGCCGGTGATGGGCAAGAGACCTCTGCGTGTGGACGCGGCGTGCTTGAAAGCCGGTTTCTCAAAGAGGGTTTCAGCACGAGCGTTGAGTGTCATGTTGCTCATCTCCATGGCCGCGGTCCAATCTTTTGTCCAGAGCGGAATTAACCCCCAATGCATTTCCTGCCAATGTATGCTGTGTTGATTCAATAGAATAGGTAACCCCGGATGCTCAAATCCGGAAACAGCAAACAACGGTTTGCCATGAATCTGCTCACGAAAGATGCGCAACGCTTCTTCGATCTCTCCCGGTGTTGAATGTTTGCGCTGTCCCTGCTTTAAGATTCGCTCCTCCAATTGTTGGATGGTATAGCACATTGATTCGAAAGTAGAAAATTATTCGTTCACTCCATCATTTATTGTCAACACTTACCTTCGCCATCATGAAAATGACCAACCGCAGCGCACTTCTGTTGCTCATCATGCCCTTGCTTGCGATGCTGCTCATGGTAATATTCGGGTTTCGCAAGAAACCACCCGTGGCCGAATTAAAAATCGAACTCGGCCGACAGCTTTTTTTCGACAAAGCACTCAGTCATCCCAATGGTCAATCGTGCACTGTTTGCCACGCGCCGAAAACAGCTTTTTCGGACCCCAACCATGCAGTAGTTTCCGAAGGAATGGTGGATGGCGCGTTTGTGAATCGCAATTCGCAATCACTGGCTTATGTTTCTTTCATCCCACCGCTTCAACGCAGCGCCAACGGAGAGTATTTCGGGGGGCTTTTCTGGGATGGTCGATCTTCCTCGCTCACGCATCAGCTCTCAGGGCCTTTTTTCAATCCTGCAGAAATGAATAACGCCGATACGCTGTCGTTAATCACAGAAGTAAAGCAAGCTCCCTATTACCGATTATACAAACAGGTTTATGGTCGAATTAAAGATCCAAAAACCGCCTACAATCAGCTATGCGAAGCCATTGCTGCGTTTGAAAGCAGCGACGTGTTCAACGAGTTTTCTTCCAAATACGATTACTATCTCGCCGGAAAGGTTCAGCTCAGTGAGCAAGAAAGAAAAGGATTGTCGCTTTTTGAAGGAAAAGGCCGTTGCAACGCATGTCACTTGACCACTCCTCAGCCGGAAAGTGGGCGCGTACTATTCACTAACCACCACTACTACAACCTGGGTATTCCTCGCAATCCCCAAAACCCTTTTTATTCGACGTTTTCAGAGATTAATCCACAGGGAGAAGCAGCTATCGACTTGGGATTAGGTGCAGTGGTTCAGGACGAAAATCAGAACGGGAAATTCCGTGTCCCAACCTTGCGCAACGTTCAGTATACCGGCCCCTACTTTCACAATGGTTATTGCGCTACGTTGCAGGAAGCCGTTCACTTTGTGAATGCGCGTGACGTAGATTCAATATATCCTCGACCTGAAGTTTCTCAGAATGTCGCTCATCAAATTACAGGAAGTTCAAGACTGACTGTTGAAGAAGAACAAGCCATCGTGGCTTTTTTACTGTGTTTGAGTGATGGCTACGAACGCTGATGAAGCCGCAGAAATTCTCCAGTAGGTGACGTTTTCGGAATCGCTGAAGGCGAACCCTCATACACAATTGAACCGCCGTCGACTCCGCCACCGGGGCCCATATCGATTATCCAATCGGCACATCGAATGACATCGGGATTGTGTTCGATGGCAATAATCGAATGACCTCGTTCGAGCAGTGCTTGAAACGAATCCATCAACTTCTTCACGTCGTGAAAATGCAACCCCGTGGTAGGCTCATCAAAGATGAATAAGGTATGCTGCGCACTCGCACCTTTAGACAGGAAAGAGGCCAGCTTGACGCGCTGCGCTTCTCCACCACTGAGCGAAGAAGAACTTTGACCTAATCCGATGTATCCTAAACCTACTCGCTGGAGCGGCTTCAGACGCTCAATGATGTTGCGATTGACGATCTTGTCTCCGTCTGCGGAAAAGAAAATGATAGCCTCATCGACAGTCATATCCAGAACATCACTAATCGATTTTCCTTTGTATTCGATTTCGAGCACTTCCTCTTTGAATCGCTTGCCTTTGCAGGCATCACACACCAGCTGAATGTCGGCCATAAACTGCATGGTGATGGTTTGAACGCCTTCACCCTGGCATGCCTCGCAGCGCCCGCCTTCAACATTGAAGCTGAAATGAGACGGCTTAAACCCGCGTTGTTTCGCCACGGGCTGAGCGGTATAGAGCGATCGAATATCGTCGTAAGCCTTGATGTACGTCACGGGATTCGAACGTGAGGATTTTCCGATTGGATTTTGATCTACCATCTCGACTGCGGCTATCGTTTTCACATCGCCCTCAAGACCATCATAAGCGCCAACATGTCCGCTAGGCAAGGCTCCCAACTCCTTTTGCACGGCGGGATAGAGGATGCTGCGAACAAGGGTAGATTTTCCGCTTCCACTCACTCCGCACACTACCGTGAGGCAACGCAAGGGGAAGGTTGCGTCGATGTTGCGCAGCGTGTTTTCGCGTGCTCCACGGATAATCAACTTATCCTTTCCGATTTTTTTTAACGCCGTTCGCGCGATGGATTGCGTTCCATTCAGGTATTGCGCCGTGAGGGTGTTTCCTTCTGCAATAAGATCCGGCAGTGTTCCCGTGAACATCACTTGTCCTCCCAGTGTCCCGGCCTCCGGCCCCATATCGATAATGCAGTCGGCGGCGCGCATAATTTCTTCGTCATGTTCTACAACGATGACGGTATTGCCTTGATTGCGCAGATTTTGCAGCACGCCAATCAATCGATGGGTGTCGCGGGCATGAAGTCCGATGCTGGGTTCATCCAAAATATAGAGGGAGCCTACGAGTGCACTTCCCAGACTGGTGGCCAAATTGATGCGCTGTGATTCTCCCCCACTCAACGAATTCGAGAGACGATTGAGCGTCAGGTATTCCAAACCTACCTCACGCAAATAGCCGAGGCGATTGCGTATTTCGACCAAAAGTCGTTGCGCCACCTTGGTGTCATGCTCGTTCAAGGTTAACTCACCAAAGAATGAGAAACAGTCTCCAATCGGCATTTGAACCAATTCGGATATTGACTTGCCGCCAATCTTCACGTAGTTGGCGTCCTTGCGCAAGCGTGTACCCTGGCATTCGGGGCATTTCGTTTTTCCGCGATAGCGACTGAGCATCACCCGGTATTGAATCTTGTAAGATTCACTTTCGAGATGCTTGAAAAAAGCATTCAATCCGCTAAAGTGCTTGTTGCCCGTCCACAGCAATGTGTATTGCTCTGCAGTGAGCTCCGCAATGGGCTTATGAATCGGGAAGCTGAATTTGGCAGCGTGGTAAATCAACGCTTGCTTCCACTCGCCCATCGTTTCGCCTCGCCAGCAAGCGATTCCATCCTGATATACACTCAGTTTTCGGTTGGGCATGACCAGATTCTCATCGATGCCGATAATGCTGCCGAAGCCTTCACACGTTTTACAAGCGCCAACGGGATTATTGAAGGCAAATAAATTGACATCAGGTTCTTCGAACGTGATGCCATCTGCTTCAAAGCGATTATTGAAACTTGCACCGTGTCCGGTATCGGGATGCATCACAGCACATTCACCTCGTCCTTCAAAAAATGCGCTTTCTGCGCTATCGACTATGCGTGAGGATGTTTCGTCATCGTGTGAGATTGCAATACGGTCTATGACCAGCGACCAGGTATCGGTTGGTTTTGCCTTCGCGCTATAGTCTTCAATTGTGGTGATTTCACCTTTGTGTGCCACCCTTGAAAAGCCTTGCTGGGCGAATACATCCAAGCGCTTTTTCACCTCCTTGACGGGGCCAACGGGGGCAAGTAGCACCACGCGCTCGCCTTCCTTTTGAGCCATGCAGTAATTCAGCACGTCCTCCGCGCGATGACGCTTTACTTCCTTTCCCGAAACAGGCGAATAGGTTTTGCCTATACGCGCAAACAACAATTTTAAATAGTCATAGATCTCCGTGGAGGTACCAACGGTTGAGCGGGAAGAACGTCCGGTTACCTTTTGCTCAATGGCAACTGCCGGACTGATTCCAATGATAGCATCGACGTCGGGTTTATCCAAGCGACCTAGAAATTGACGCGCATAACTACTCAGGCTTTCCACGTAACGGCGCTGCCCTTCTGCAAATAGCGTATCGAAAGCGAGCGATGATTTACCGGAACCACTAAGTCCTGTAATGACGGTCAGCTTGCCGCGTGGAATAGCCACCGTCACATTTTTGAGGTTGTGCATTCGGGCCCCCTTGATGATGACGAATTTCTTCGGATCGAGGTCGCCTGATTGTTGTTCGGTTGGTTTTTTCTTGGTTGTTACCCGGCCCATAATGCTGCAAAGTTCATCAGAGAAACAACAAGACGGTAAGCATGTTCACAATTCAATTGACGTAAATCCCACTGGAGTCAACATTTTGTTTTTCAATCCATTAAATCAATGTCGGGATTCCTTCACTGAAGCCTTTATACCGCTTGAGTTGCGCTGACAATTGTCAGTTATAGCCAAATCCCCGAGGAGTTATGTAACCAAAAAAGGATTGCAGCAGTACAAGGACCGTTTTCACATCAGTCCAATTAGAACAATGAACAACATGAAAAACCTAACTGCCCTATTTCTGTTGATGGTTCTGGCCACATTCGGCCAATCTCAAACCACGTGTCCCTCGGACGCACTCAACGATTCACTGCTCACACACGACATGGAATTCAGCCGAAGCTTCTTTTATATGGAGCACGTATTGAATCAAAAGCGTAACCAGCACCCTTCAGAACGTACCAACGATTTGTACACGCTGCCGGTTGTTGTGCATATCATTCATGCCGGCGAAGCCTATGGCACGGGAGTGAATATCACCGACGAACAAGTATTCTCTGCTATTGAAGCGCTCAACGAAGATTTTCGCCGTATGCCCGGAACCAATGGTTTCGGTAATGGCGTTGATGTCAATATCGAGTTTTGCTTGGCAGCCCGTGACCCGCAAGGTCAGCCTACCAATGGAATTGTTCGCGTGAATGGAAGTTCGGTTGCGAATTATGCCACCATGGGCATTGAGTCATCGGGAGGAACAGGCGCTGTAGAAGAATCGGTAAAGGCTCTTTCCACGTGGCCCAGAACGTCTTATATGAATATCTGGGTGGTTAATGAAATCGAAAATAACAACGGTGGCAGTGGGATCCAAGGCTACGCTTACTTCCCTACCAATAATCCCGTTGACGGAATCGTCGTGCTTTACAATGCATTCGGCACAGTAGGTAATTTGAAGTCCTACACCAATATGAATCGTACACTCACGCACGAAGTTGGTCACTACCTGGGATTGTATCACACGTTTAATAGCACTTCTGCCTGCGGCGCTGAGACCAGCTGCACCACGCAAGGTGACCGTGTTTGCGATACACCACCCACCATCCAGGCAGGTAGCTGTAGCAGCCCGGCCTGCGGTGGAACACAACAGGTAGAAAACTACATGGACTATACCTCTCAAACATGCCAAGACATGTTTACTGATGGTCAAAAATTACGCATGCGCACCACGTTGGAAACACAGCGCACCAGCATGCTGACATCCATGGGCTGCATGCCGGTTTTCCAGAATGATATTGGTATCACAGCCGTTTTAAGTCCATCGGGAACAAACTGCTCAGGCGGTGTGCAGCCTCAAGTAACTCTTGGCAACTTTGGCGGAAATACACTGACAACAGCAACGATTTATTACAACGTTGATGGTGTGGGTTCATCTACTTTCAACTGGACAGGTAGCCTTGTATCAGGTGCTACTACTACTGTGACACTAGGCAACATTAACCCAGCCGGTGGTAATCATACGTTTTATGCTTGGACAGGTCTTCCTAACGGATCAAGCGATCAGAACGCATCCAATGATCAGGCAACAGGTGCCTTCGGAATTATCAGCGGCTCACCCGCTGAGTTAGATGTTGTACTCGACTACTACGGAAATGAAACTTCATGGACAATCAGCGACCAAAGCAATGTGGTATTGATGTCCGGAGGTCCTTATGTTAATGGTCAGCAAGGTTTGCACAATATCACGCCTGTTTGCCTTGCTGCGGGTTGTTACACCTTAACCATGAATGACGTTTATGGTGATGGTCAGGGTTTCACAAACGGTAGCTTCACACTAACATCCAGCACAGGCGCTGTGTTGGCCACCGGTTCGGGTAACTGGGGTGATATGTCGGTGAATGATTTCTGTATTACTGAAACAACACCTCAAGGGGATGCACCGGTTGCTTCCTTTACGATTCAGGACAATACGCTTTGCCGCAATGTGCAGAACGATTATACCAGCACAAGCACAAATACTCCAACTTCCTATAGCTGGGTATTCGAAGGTGGCTCACCTGCAACATCAACAACTCAGAATCCGCAAAACGTGACATACGCAACAGCCGGAACGTATGACGTGACGCTCACTGTCAGCAATGCTTTCGGAAGTGACACCTATGTGTGTGCCAACTGTGTTACGGTGCAAGCCGATCCTGTTGTAACTCTTGCTACCGTTAATCCCGGTTGCGGTCAGAATACGGGTTCTATTACTACGAACATAACAGGAACGGGTCCATACACCTACGCATGGAATAACGGAGCTACCTCAGCGAATTTGAATAACCTGGGCGCAGGCAGCTTCAGTGTAACGGTTACTTCGGCGCAAGGATGTTCAGGCCAGGCGTCAGCCTCACTTACCATGGCTGCAGGATTATCCATCGCCGGTAATGTTCAGAATATCACCTGTGCCGGTTTGAACAACGGAAGTATTTCACTCACCGTAACAGGCGGCACGGGCAACAAGACGTATGCTTGGAATAATGGTGCAACAACTGCTTCAATCAATAACCTATCTGCAGGTAATTACAGTGTGACCGTTAGTGATGCTGCAGGATGCACCGCTTCGCAATCCTTTGCGATCACAGCGCCTCAGGCTATCAGCATCAGTGGGCAGGCCAACGCGGTGATTTGCTTTGGCGATAACAATGGCCAAATTCAAGTGAGCGCCACAGGAGGAACAGGCAACAAATCGTTCAACTGGAGCAATGGCGCTGTGGGTACCGGTATCACCGGATTGACTGCCGGCAGCTACACAGTAACGGTTACCGATGAAGCCGGTTGTTCTGCGTCTCAGACCTTCACCGTTGGTTCACCTAGCGCGATTGTTATCAGCGGCAATGTAGATAATGTCAACTGCTTCGGCGAGAGCAACGGAAGTATTGGTGTAAGTGCAAATGGCGGTTCGGGTGAAAAAACGTTTACCTGGAGCAATGGATTCAATGGTGCGATATTGAATAACGCAGCGGCCGGTTTATATACTGTTACAGCTACTGATTTGGCAGGCTGCTCTGCTCAGGCAAGCTTCACCATCAATCAACCTGCTGTGCTTGAGTTGAATCTTACCGATTTAGATATTGCCTGCGGAGACGTTAGTGGATCGGCCATCGTAGGTCCTGCAGGTGGAACTCCCGGTTACGATGTGAACTGGAGCAATGGTCAGACAGGTTATAGCATTGAAAATCTAACTCCCGGGAACTACAGTGTGTCCATGACCGACAACAACAATTGTCAGGTGTCGGCTGATTTCACGATAACCCAAACGGATAACCTTGTGATATTGCTGGAAGTAAATCACATCACCTGCTTCGGTGCGGCGAATGGAAGTATTGATGCATCGATTAACGGCGGTGATCAGAATTATACTTTGGAATGGAACAACGGAGCAACGGGCTATTCACTGAGCAACTTGCTTCAAGGCCAATACTCGTTGAATGTATTTGACGGATCGGGTTGTACCGGTTCAGCAAACATCGTTGTTGAAGAACCTGCTGCATTAATTGTCGATATTGACGCTAACGACATCAGTTGTCACGGTGCAGGCGATGGTTCAGCTCAAGCGATTATT
>JBKCDO010000197.1:0-1575 GCA_046304755.1 Flavobacteriales bacterium | reverse complement strand
TCCATCAAGCGTGTATCGATTTTCGCAAACAAGACAACACACCAGGTGCGTTTGAAAGTGGGCGGAAGCGAATTGAATATTTCAGCAGAAGATTTGGATTTCGCCAACGAAGCACAAGAGCGTTTGACTTGCTCTTATGCTGGTGATGATATGGAGATCGGATTCAACTCGCGTTTCCTCAATGAAATGCTTACCAACCTCGATTCAGAAAACGTCAACATCGCCATGAGCGCACCCAACCGCGCAGGTATCATCACGCAAGTCGAAAGCGACAACGCCGGTGAGGATATTCTGATGCTGGTCATGCCGGTGATGTTGAATGGATAGAAGGAGGAAGGGCGAAGGGCAAAGGGCGAAGGATGAAGGATTTTTTCCTTCGCCCTTCGCCCTTAGTTCTTCGCCCTTAACATCCTCACCACCACCATCAACAGCACGCCCGTGCCGAGGATTCCTGCTGTTCCCCAAATCCAGGAGAAACTACTTTTCATAACTACGAGAAACACAACGGCAATGAGAATGACTGTTGGTACTTCGTTCATCATGCGCATGCCGATGGAGGAGTAGCGTAACGGATGTTCGTGGATGCCTTTGAGTACGCGTTGTCCATAGAGTTGGTAGACGAGCAGTCCGGCTACAAAGGTGAGCTTGATGTGCATCCAGGGTTCAGTGAGAAAGGCACTGTTGAGCACCAATAACCACGTTCCAAAAATGAGGG
This sequence comes from Flavobacteriales bacterium, assembly GCA_046304755.1. Classification (GTDB taxonomy): domain Bacteria; phylum Bacteroidota; class Bacteroidia; order Flavobacteriales_D; family Sanyastnellaceae; genus JAIBBG01. Next base: position 860 of record JBKCDO010000197.1, on the reverse strand, counting down.
TGAGAATGCACGATGGCCAGGTAATAGCATACCACAAGCGGCGCTCCATGATGCGGTACTGTTCCAGGAGAATGCTGCGACGCGGTTCTTCGGTGCGCGCTGCCTCGGCGTGATACACGAACAAGCGAAACATGTAGAACAATCCGGCAAACCAGGTGACCACAAAAATGATGTGCAGGGATTTGATGATGGTGTAGTATTCCATGTGCTCAAAAGTAAAGGTGTTGTGCGTGTTAAATCTTCAAGAGTAGGGGTGATTTTGGGGGAGATCCATTTTTGGATTTGCGCAGCACTCGCTTATTTTCGCCCCGTCTGACAATAACTGTCAAACCGCGCATCCGAAAAGCGATACGAGTAGGGCTAAATTCAAATCACATTTTCTATGAAAAAAGTTTACATGATGTTGGCTGTATGCGCAATCGCATTGGCTTCATGCAAGAAAGACTACACTTGTTCTTGCACCGTATTGGGTCAGACAACTGACACCGTAATTCCAGATGCAAAGAAGGCTGACGCTGAAGAAGCTTGTGATGCTTCTAGCACTGCTGCTGCTTTGTTGGGCGGAAGCTGCGAACTCAAGTAATATTGAATTCGAAAAGAATAGGAAATCCATCTCATTTCGAGATGGATTTCTTTTTTTTGCACTATGAATAAACTACGCACAGCGCTGCTTACGCTGCTTACTTTTTACTTGATGCTCCCCATAGGCTACAGTTCTCTTCGCGGATTGCTGCTGCAAATGGGTTTTAGTTGGACCATCAGCGAATGGGCGTATTACATAGCGCTCTTGATTGGAGGCGCGTTGTGGGCGCTGCTATTGCCGCGCATTAGCAAATCGCTTGTTGGATGGAAGCGCGGGC
>JBKCDO010000196.1:0-473 GCA_046304755.1 Flavobacteriales bacterium | reverse complement strand
AAGGAAAATGTTGGAAATTGCAAGCCAAATCATTTCTCTTTTTTCGCATGAAACAATTGCTCGCGTTTTTATTGTTGTGCCTAAGCACACTGGCTTTTGCGCAGATTACTGAAGTTCGAATTAATGAGCTTGAGCCGGATGTTGTGGGCACAGATACTACCGGAACAGAATTCGTAGAACTTTTTGGTCCTCCGAATCAATCGCTGGATGGCTTAATCATCGTTTTCATTACGGGCGCCAGTGATGACTCGTATGACGTGTATGATCTTACGGGACACACTACTGATGAAGCCGGTTTCTTTGTACTTGGTGGACAAAACACCCCTAACGTTGACTTATTGCTCATCCCTAATCCACAAGGGTCCATACAGAATGGAGCCGATGCCGTTGTGCTAATCGAAGGCTCAGCGTTAGACTGGCCAATGGGAACGCCGGCCAATGCGGATTTTGCCATCGACGCTATAGTGTATGGA
>JBKCDO010000195.1:0-2335 GCA_046304755.1 Flavobacteriales bacterium | reverse complement strand
ATTCGATTCAGAAGTTTTTGTCGAAAATGAAACGATTGAAAAAGCTCTTCAAGCGCTTAAACACAAGAAAAACATCATACTACAGGGATCTCCTGGCGTTGGCAAATCCTACATCGCCAAACGCCTTGCTCAACTTTTTTTAAAAGAAGCGAAAAAAGAAGACGAACGTATTAAAATGGTCCAATTCCATCAAAGCTACTCTTATGAGGATTTTGTGCAAGGTTTCCGTCCCAACGAAGACGGCAATTTCAAACTAACCAACGGCGTATTCTATCTGTTTTTTATGGATGCGGAAAAAGATGATGCAAACGACTACTACTTCATTATCGATGAAATAAACCGCGGTAATCTCAGTAAAATTTTCGGTGAGCTTATGCTGCTCATCGAGCATGACAAACGCGATGAACACTATGCAGTATCGCTCACTTATGGCGCTAAGTCCAAAACCTTCAGCATTCCAAAAAATGTGCACATCATAGGCACTATGAATACAGCCGACCGCTCGCTGGCCCTTGTGGATTATGCGTTGCGACGTCGTTTCGCGTTTATTCAAATTGAGCCTGCATTTAATACTCGTTTTCAAAATCATCTGCGCGGAAAAGGAATCGATGATGACTTTTCAACCAAGCTCATCCATGCTATCGCATCACTCAACAAAAGCATTCAAGATGATAGCAGTTTAGGCAGTGGGTTTAAAGTGGGACATAGCTATTTCACGCCTTCCCAATTTATAGAGCAGCCCTCAGAATGGCTGAGTCATATAATTGATTTGGAAATTGAACCCTTGCTTCGTGAGTATTGGTTCGATAATGAATCCAAATGGAAAGAGCAAGTTAGTCTGCTGCGCAACCTTGTTTCATGACCATTCCTGTTGAAAATATTTACTACCTGCTTTGCTATGCCTGGGATAAGCTTGAGTTCGCGGATTTGGTAAAAGTCAACCACGACGATTTTGATTCTATTGAATCGCTGTTAGCGACTGTGCTTATTGATTCAACAGACAAATTACTCAAAAGAGGACTAACCCATGACTACTTGGAAGCAGAAGCTGAAATTGCCGGCATAAAGGGCCGGATTAACTTCGATATATCGGAGCGCCGTCTGCTCAGACACCAGGGAAAAGCGCACTGTCGATTCGATGATTTCACTCCCAACATATTACCCAACCAAATCATCAAAGCAATACTGAAACGCCTGTCGCGAGTGGATTCGATGAAGCCAGAGTTGAGAAAATCATTGCGAAATCATATTATGCGCATGGAATCAGTGGATAGCATCGAACTCCAGTCTGCTCATTTTCGTCGTGTGAGTATTCACTCCGGCAATGCCCTGTACCTTTTTTTGATGAACATCTGTGAATTGGTATTTCACAATACCGGAGTGCATGAGCGCGGTGAGCAACGATACTTCAGAGATTTTCTGCGTGACGAGAAAAAAATGGCGCACCTCTTTGAAAATTTCATCCGCAATTTTTACCGCAGGAAACAAAAAACTTACACGGCCGATAGCAAACATATTTCATGGAAATTCTCTCCTACCTCTGCGGGTGATATCAAGCTGTTTCCGCGCATGGAAACCGATATAACGTTAGCCTCTATTGAGAAAAAGCGTATCATAGAAGTTAAATATTACGCCCATGCATTGATACAAAAACAGGAAGGCAACATGCATTTCCGCAGTGCTCACCTCTATCAGCTATACGCATACCTCAGCAACTTATCACTCGACCCCTCCCATCCCGGAAATGCCCATTGCTCAGGAATATTGCTCTATCCCACCGCAGGAATCACCATTGATGAGCAATACGAATTGGCGAATCACTCCCTTCGCATTTACACCTTGAATTTGAATCAACCCTGGCAGCAAATTCAGGATGATTTATTAGGTCTTTTGGAAAGATGAACTAGCACAACGCAATTTCATGTTTTAAGAATAAACAATCGTTTTAGCTCCCCCTAACATTACCCCCCATGAAATCCAATCCCACGCCCGCTCTCGTGTATCTCTTGCTATTGGCTGCTCTTGTTGCCTGCACGCAGCAAGAACCACACAGCGTCTCGCAACCTTTCGCCGACGTCAAATGGATTGACCTCACCTATCCCTTCGACAGCACCACGCTGTATTGGCCCAATAATGCCAATGGTTTCAAACACTCGGTGGACTTTAAAGGAGTGTCGCCCATGGGGTATTTCTATAGCTCGTATTCGCTGAGCACGCCCGAACATGGAGGCACGCACCTCGATGCACCGGTGCACTTCGCCGAAGGACGCGAATCCACTGATGCGGTGCCGTTAACGAGTCTCACGGGTGAAGCCGTGGTTATCGACGTGAGTAG
>JBKCDO010000194.1:0-1657 GCA_046304755.1 Flavobacteriales bacterium | reverse complement strand
CACCCACGAAATACAGTGTTTTTCCATCACCGCTCAACGTGGGCTGCCCTTCAAAACCATCAGGGGTATTGACTAAATCACCCAGACTTTCCAGCGGTCCCCATTGGTAAATCCTTTCACCATAATCATTGGTTACCAAGTTGTAGCGCGTAGCGAATAAATCAATGTTATCCGGATTCTTGGGGTTAGGATTTTTCATGGCCACAATCAATTCGCGATTGTCTACTGTAATGGTTGCACCTCCGCAATTGGCTCCTTGATTAAATGGATCCGGCAATGCAGCCCCTTCATCAAAGGCCGTGTTAATGTCCGGCCTTTTGCACCAGGAGAAGTGCTCATAGCTGCGCGGCGCGACATCACCTTTGGCTTGTTTAACAATGGTACGCGTGAAAAACATGATCTCACCATCGGGAGAAATCAAAGGCAGATAATCGTCGGTAGGCGAGGAGACGCCGGAAACCTTTACCGGCTTGTAATCGGGTTGATCCTTGTAGATATCGGCATAGGCTTTTACGCTTTTTAAGGCCTCTTCCACCTCGGTATATTTTTTTTGATAATCCTTTTCAAACTTTGTTGGGTCGCTATCCGGAAAACGCAGGAACTTCTCAAATGCCGATAATGCCTTTTCGTATTCGCGGTCGGCATAATACATGGCCCCCAATTGATAATACACTTCGCTATGGTAATTCGCACACAAGTCATCGAGTTGTTCGAGATGCTGCTTGGCCGATGCAAAAGAGCCTCCGCGTTTGGCCACTTTGAACTCTATCTCAGCCAGTCGCATCAGGCACGGTGTGCACTTGGGATCTTCATCCAGTGCCTTTTCCAAAAATTCAATCCGCTCATTGGTTTCGTACTTCTTCATATCGAAACTCTGATCCAACAGCTTTTGAATTTTTCCCGTCGGTGTGTAGGTACAGCCATCCTGCGACCAAACGCTGATGCTGTTTTGGAAGATAATCATCACCAAGACCCAACCGATTGTTCTTGTTTTCATTTCAGTAGCAAAGTAACGCAAATTCGCAACGATGTATTCTGTGTAATTTGGCCGCATCGAAAACAATTTAACAGCGTTTTACACGGGCTTGCAATTGTGGATTGCGAGAATTCTGGTGCTTGGCGCTGGGTTGTTTTTGCTATTTGGGCATATTGAGAAACTCCCGCTTCGACAATACGATGAGGCCAGGCAGGCCATCAATGCCATGGAAATGCTGCATTCAGGCAATTGGCTGGTGACTTCTTACGACCATGAACCGGAAACCTGGAATACCAAACCGCCGCTGCTTATTTGGCTTCAAGCGTCGTTCATGGCGGTATTAGGACCAACCGAACTCGCAGTCAGATTGCCCTCTGCATTTGCCGCTTTGATGACCGGCTTTTTACTTTGGTTCTTTGCAAAACGGCACTTGAATAGAGAGTATCTCGGACTGCTTGCCGCCGGAATCTTGTTCACCACGGCCTGTTATGTGCGTTTGCATGGAACGCGCACCGGTGACTTTGATGCGCTGCTCACGCTATTCACTACTTGGGCCGGAATTTCACTGTGGCTTTTTGTTGAAAGACAGGAACGTAAATTCTTGATTCCTTTCTTTGTAGCCTGGACCCTAGGGGTTTTCACAAATGGTATTGCCGCCCGGCTGTTTGCACCGGCTGATCT
>JBKCDO010000193.1:0-5432 GCA_046304755.1 Flavobacteriales bacterium | reverse complement strand
AACCATTTCACCCTCTCACCATTTCACCATTTCACTATACCAACATCATCACCGGATTCTCCAAAAACGCCTTCAGCGTTTGGAGGAACGCGGCACCTGAGGCGCCATCGACTACACGGTGATCACAGCTTAGGGTTACTTTCATCACATTACCAGGAACAACTGCGCCGTTTTTCACAACGGGAACAGCCTTGATTCCGCCCACTGCAAGGATGCAGGCATCCGGTGGGTTGATGATGGCAGTGAATTCTTCGATACCGAACATTCCCAGGTTAGAAATAGTAAAGGTGTTGCCTTCCCAATCGCTCGGTTGTAATTTTTTGCTCTTCGCTTTTTCAGCAAACGACTTGACTTCAGCGCCAATCTGAGATAGACCTTTTTCGTTCGCAAAGCGAACTACAGGAACCAGCAGACCTTCATCAACGGCTACCGCAACACCAATGTGAACGTGCTCGTTGTAGCGGATAGTGTCACCTCTCCACGATGAGTTCACTTTCGGGTGCTGACGCAGTGCCATAGCACATGCCTTCACTACCATGTCGTTGAAGGAAATCTTTGCAGTTCCACTATCATTGATGGCCTTGCGGGCTGCCATGGCGTTGTCCATGTCAATTTCCATCGTCAAATAGAAATGTGGCGCGGTGAACTTGCTCTCTGCCAAACGACGTGCGATGGTTTTGCGCATTTGCGACACGTTTTCTTCCGTGTAGCGCTCGGTGCCTGCAGGTATGAATGCAGGGACGTAGGTAGGAGCTGTGCTTGCTGCAGCAGCAGGGGAATAATTTTCGACGTCGCGACGAACGATGCGTCCGCCATCACCACTGCCGGCAACGCGTCCGATATCGATGCCTTTTTCTTCCGCAATTTTCTTAGCTAGGGGCGATGCTTTCAGGCGACCGTTGCTTGAAGCTGAGGCTACTGCAACCGGGGCAGGGACCGCAACTGCCGCAGGGGCTGCCGCAGGAACAGGCGCCGATGAAGCAGCAACAGGCGCAGGTGCGGCTGCTGCAGGAATTGCCGCTGCATCAGAAGCAATCAGTGCGGCAACATCTTCGCCTTCTTTACCCAAAATGGCCAGGATAGAATCGACTTTGGCTGTCTTGCCTTTGTCTACGCCGATGTGCAACAGCACACCGTCTTGAAATGATTCGAATTCCATGGTCGCCTTGTCGGTTTCGATTTCGGCGAGCACTTCACCACTCTTCACTTTATCGCCCACTTTCTTGTGCCAGGCTGCAACGGTACCTTCTGTCATGGTATCGCTCAGTTTGGGCATGCGTACTATTTCTGCCATGTCTTTTGCTCTTGCGGTTTATTCTTGAAATGATATTAGTCGTTCACGTACGGATAGTCTTCCTGCATGTAGACATCCTTGTAGAGTTCGTCTGCCGTTGGAAGTGGCGATTCTTCAGCGAACTTCACTGATGCTTCAACTACTTCTTTGATTTCGTTTTCGACTCCTTCGATTTCGGCTTCGGTCATCCACTTGTTTTCGCGGATTACGCGCAACACGTGTTCAATCGGGTCTTGGTTTTGGTATTCCGCCACCTCATCCTTGGTGCGGTATTTCTGAGGGTCGCTCATCGAGTGACCTTTGTAGCGATATGTTTTGATATCGAGCAGTGTTGGTCCATCACCACGGCGTGCGCGGTCAGCAGCGCGCTCGATCGCTTCACACACGGCTTCCGGACGCATACCATCAACAGTTTCGGATGGCATCTCGAACGATGCACCGAGTGTTGATAGATCGGTCACGTTTGACGTGCGTTCTACCGATGTACCCATGGCGTACTGGTTGTTCTCAATAATGAAAATCGCCGGAAGCTTCCAGGTCATGGCCATGTTGAAGGTTTCAAACAAAGCACCTTGACGGGCAGCACCATCACCGAAGAAGGTGAGGGTGACGTTGTCGTTGCCGTTGTACTTATCTGCGAACGCGATACCGGCGCCCATAGGGATTTGTGCTCCCACGATACCGTGGCCTCCAAAGAGGTTACGCTCTTTGTCGAACATGTGCATCGAACCGCCTTTTCCTTTGGAAAGACCGGTAGCCTTACCGTAAAGCTCGGCCATTACCTTGTTCGGATCAGAGCCCATCACCAGCGGGTGAGCATGATCGCGGTAGGCGGTAATCACCTTATCGCTTGGGCGAATCGCGGCCATCATACCGGAAAGAATCGCTTCTTGTCCGATGTACAGGTGGCAGAATCCGCCGAATTTTTGTTGGATGTAAAGATGCCCGCACTTCTCTTCGAAGCGGCGCATGAGCAGCATTTCACGATACCACTTGATGTAGGTATCCTTGCCGAATTTGGTTGTCGCAGCCGCTTTCGGGCTTGACGCTTTGCCTGTGGCGATATCAGTAGCCATGTGTTTTTCTAAGGGTTACAAATATAGTCCTGACCGATGTTCTACAATCAGGATAATGATTTAATGTGGGGGCTTGAAAATGGTAGCGATTGCGCCGTGCTAACCTTGAAACTGGCGCAAAAACCGCACGTCATTTTCAAAAAACATGCGCAGGTCGTCGATCTGATAGCGCAACATGGTGATGCGTTCGATACCCATACCGAATGCAAAACCGCTGTAGCGCTCAGGGTCGATGCCACTGGCACTCAAGACTGCCGGATCCACCATGCCGCACCCCATGATTTCGAGCCATCCGGTGCCTTTGGTAATTCGATAGTCTGCCTCACTGTTAAGCCCCCAGTAGACGTCCATTTCGGCACTGGGTTCAGTGAATGGGAAATAGGAGGGGCGCAGGCGTATTTTGGCCTTCCCGAAAAACTCCTGTGTAAAATATTGCAGCGTTTGTTTCATGTCAGCAAACGAAACGCCTTCATCGATATACAATCCTTCAATTTGGTGAAACTGGCAATGGGCGCGTGAACTCACGGCTTCATTGCGGTACACACGGCCGGGCATCACGATGCGCAGCGGCGGTTGTTGGTTTTCCATGGCGCGCACTTGCACGCTGCTGGTGTGGGTGCGCAGCACCATTTCCTTCTCACCCTCTTGCGTGGGTTTATGAATGAAAAACGTGTCTTGCATGTCGCGCGCCGGATGCTCGGGCGGAAAGTTGAGTCCGGAGAACACGTGCCAGTCGTCTTCGATTTCAGGTCCATCGGCCACGGTGAAGCCAATGCGCGAAAAGATGTCGAGGATTTCCTGACGCACGATAGCCAGCGGGTGGCGGGTGCCCAATGGCAGCGCTCCGGTGGGGCGACTCCAGTCGAAGCCTTCGCTTTTTCCTACTGTTGAAGTGTTAGCCTGTTGCAGGCTATCGAGTTTTTCCTGCACGGCAATTTTGAGTTTATTCAACTCTTGTCCAAGCACTTTCTTTTGATCGCCGGGAACGGCTTTGAACGCTTCAAAGAGATCATTCAGCACCCCTTTACGCCCGAGGTAGTGGATGCGAAATTGTTCCACTGCTTCAGGGGAAGCAGCGGTGTATGCAGCGATTTCGCCGAGAAGCTCTTGAATACGGTCTTGCATTACTTGCCGCTCTTTTTAATCACTTCCATGCTCATGGTAATATCGCTCAATGGGCGATCGCGCATGGTTTTTTGGTTATTGATGCTGTCGATTACAGCCATGCCTTCTATGACTTCACCGAATACGGTGTATTCCATATCGAGCTGTGCTGTGCCGCCAACGGTTTTGTAGGCTTGTTTTTGGGCGTCGGAGTATTTAAAGCCGGGGTTGGTTCGACCGATGTTCAATTCAATTTGGCCCAGTTGCATGTCGGTCCATGTTTGTCCTTGAACGATGTAGAACTGACTGCCGCTGGATTCTTTCTTCGGATTCACCTGATCACCTTGGCGAGCAGCGCACAGGGCGCCGCGCTTGTGTGCGAGGTTCGCGTTGAATTCTGCGGGAATGGTATAACCCGGACCGCCGGAGCCGAGCATTTGTCCTTGTGCAGCGCCGCGGCTTTGCGGGTCGCCACCTTGAATCATGAATCCTTTGATACACCGGTGGAAGAGCAGGTTGTCGTAGAATTTCTCATTCACCAGTTTGAGGAAGTTATCGCGGTGTTTGGGGGTCTCGTTATAGAGCATGACGGTCATGTCGCCGAATTTGGTGTGCACTTTCACCAGGGGAGCATCGCCGGTTGGGGCAGTGGCGGCCGGTGCTTCAGCCGGTGCCGGAGTGGTGGTAGGAGTTGTTTGAGCGGATTCCGTTTTAGCCGGAGTTTCGCTTTTGCTTTTGCAGCCGGAGGCGTTGCAGAAAATGGCGAAGGCCGCGCAACCGAAGAGAGCGATGTGAAGTCTTTTCATGGTAAAACAATGAGGGCCCGAAGGTAATAAAGAAAGCGGGCGAACAGGGAGCGCGGCTTTTGAACAACCCCATGCTGACAGCAAGAAAAGGGGACCTTTAGAAAATAGTTGAACGTTGCATTGTTTGATTAAATTTGCGAGCTATGATGAAGACTACAATTCGATTCATTTTGGGAACAGCGCTGTTGGCATCAGTGGGTATTACGTTCAATGGATGCAAGAAAGATCAGCCGACGATAGCGGTGATTACAGTGGTGAATGAGGACGGCGAGGCGGTGCCCGGTGCTTCTGTTCGATTGTATGCGGTTTCTTCGGAGACCCCTCCACCGACCAATGAAATCCGTTTTGATACGACGCAAGTAACCAACGGAACAGGCAAGGCCAGTTTCGATTTCAGCGATTATTACCAGGAAGGTCAGGCCGGTTTTGCGGTGTTGGACATTGAGGCCAAGAAGGGCTCGCTAGAGGGCGAGGGCATCATCAAGATTGAAGAGATGAAGACCAATGAAGAGACGGTTGTGATTGAATAATCACGCCAGTGAAATAGACCAAGCCTCTGACGTGTTCAGGGGCTTTTTTTTGGTGTGATTTACGAAACGCGCTTATTTTCGCGCCCTCGAAGAAGACAGTGGCCTTCGGTTTTTAGTGTATCGGGATGTAGCTCAGTTGGTAGAGTACACGTCTGGGGGGCGTGTGGTCGCACGTTCGAGTCGTGTCATCCCGACTTTTTGAGGAAGGCTCTTGGGAAACCGAGGGCCTTTTTTAGTGGCGAGTGGCGAGTGGCGAGTGGCGAATGGCGAGTGGCGAAGAGGGGGAGGAATTTTGTGTTGGAGACGTGTGCCGGTAGGACTGATTCTGATCTGTTTTTGTTTCTGATACTTTCTGCTAACCTCGGAGAATAAATGGTTAGCAGAGCGGTTAATTTCCTGGCAACATTTTCAAGAAAAAAGAAAAAGTGTTGTCAAAGTTGGCAACAAACTCGAAGTGAAGTTGAAAATGTTGCCAAGGGGGGCTCGCATCGCGCGGGCTTGGCGCGGCTAGCCATTGCGGAATCTCGTTGTGGTTTTTACCAAGTAAGTATTGCGTATAGTTGGCAAATGCCAACTTGTGTTTCGGCGCGGGTTGCGCTGGGCTAAACCTGCGGCATCACAA
>JBKCDO010000192.1:0-3266 GCA_046304755.1 Flavobacteriales bacterium | reverse complement strand
TCATAGAATTGCCGGATTCAACATCATATACCTTTAAGCTTGATGTGAACCGATTGATCAGCGAGGCCGTTAATGAGGTGCTGTTATCAGTCATGTCGCCCTCGACACATGCCATGGAGCTTGCAGATATCTTTCAAATGTGTTTTCAATGGCATCCGTGATGCGCATCCTTTCATTGGGGCTAATCCTAATTGGTCTGCTTGCCCTCATGCCTTCGGGTGCAGTAAAATGGCCCGAGCGAGTGTATAAGCCTTCCGCTCTTCAGCAAGAACAAGCGAGCATTGACCTCGGCCGAATGTTGTTTTATGATCCGATTCTTTCCCGCGACAGCTCAATTTCCTGCGCACGTTGCCATAGTTCCTATGTGGCATTCACGCACGTGGACCATGCTGTTAGTCATGGTATCGAAGACCGCATCGGTCGGCGAAATGCACCGGCGCTGATGAATTTGGCTTGGAGCCAATCGTTTATGTGGGATGGCGCCATAAATCATTTGGACATGCAGCCGCTGGCGCCAATCAGCAATGCGCTGGAAATGGATGAGCAATTGCCCAATGTGATTCGCAAGTTGCAACGTTCATCTTTGTATCAAGCGATGTTCAATCGTGTTTATGGTGATAGTTTGGTGACCACAGAACGCATGCTGAAGGCCTTTTCCGCTTTTCTCATTACATTGGAAAGTAGATCCAGCAAATATGATCAGATGCTGGCCGGCACAGCAAATTTCACCGAACAGGAATCACGCGGATACAACTTATTTCGGCAACAGTGTAACCAGTGTCATACAGAACCGCTGTTTACCAATAACGCGTATCGCAACAATGGTATAGTGCAGAACGGTCGAGATTTCGGGAGGGGAGAAGTGACCGGCATTTCAACCGATAGCGGGCTGTTCAAGGTGCCAACCCTTCGAAACATTCAATACTCAAGACCATATATGCACGATGGCCGCTATGCAAAACTCAACGAGGTGGTTCGCCATTATGCGACCGGTGATTTTTCTGAATCAGCATCAGTTGAGATGAGTCAAGTGAAGGCTATGAGCGAAGAGCAACGTGTGGATTTGATGGCATTCTTACTGACGCTTTCGGATAGCGCTTTTGTATTCGACAAACGTCACCAATACCCGTTTAAACTTTTTGAAGCTTCGAGCGTCAGAAACTGATTATTTTTCAATCATGAACCGAATACCATTCCTACTTGCTTCGCTGGCCGTGAGCCTGACTGTGCAATCACAAACCAATCCGGCAATAGTACACTGGATTCAAAATCCGCAAGGCACAACGGGTGCGCATTATGTGGCCGGCAATCCAACGCCCATTCAAGACAACGTGCCTGTGAATGTGCAAATGGTTCAATACTCAGACAGTTGGGTTTATGTGAATACCAATGGCATTCCCGCCTACATCACCGGGCCGTGTCAGGATGGTAATCCTTCGCAGGCATCGGATCAAAATGCGATCTATAAAATTTCGTTGAATCCCATTGCGAATTCAGGAACGCCCTCTCCAACGACAGGTGGGAACATTGGGATATTCATCAATGGTGTTTCGTTGTTTGACTATCGCGATGGTGTGAGCTGGAACAATCAATCACAGTCGGAGGGCGGCGGCCCCATCATGGGTCCTCCCGGACAAGGGGTTTGGAATCGCGATGCCATCGTAGCCGAGCGCCTGGGATTTGATTGTGCGAAAGGTCACCCTGCTATGGGCAATTACCATCATCATCAAAACCCGAGCGCATTTGATATGGATTTGGTGCAGATCAGTGATGTCTGTGATGTGTATGCCGCCGACGGACTATATGTGATTGATGCAAGTGTGCATTCTCCCTGGATTGGCTTTGCTTATGATGGATTTCCGATTTATGGAGCCTACGGGTTTGCGAATGCGGATGGTAGTGGAGGCGTTACGCGCATGAAATCGAGCTATCAATTACGCAACATTACGGTTCGAAACACTTATGCTGATGGCAGTTCTGTCACACCCGGACCACCGGTGAATGACACCTATCCCTTAGGTCGCTACCGCGAGGATTATGAATTTGTGGCGCATCCTGAACCCGATTTTCTCGATGAACACAACGGTCGTTTTTGCATGACGCCCGAATATCCCCAAGGCGTTTACGCTTACTTCTGCACGGTGGATGAGAACTGGAATTCTGCTTATCCGTATGTGGTTGGTCCAACGTTTTACGGAGTGAAAACGGGAGCGAAAGTTCAGAATATTGCAGAAAGCGTGACCACCTATTCAGGAATTCCAAACGCGATAATGGAGCAGCGGTTGGATCAAACGTTCACCGTGTTTCCCAATCCGGCAACGGAATTCGTAGCGGCTCAATTGAAGGGACTCAATTCAGTGGAGTGGAAGGTTGAGTTGTTCGATGTAAGCGGCAAACTTCTTCAAACTACACGCTTATTCCCGGGCAGTACTATGGCCTATTTTGATACCCAGTCACTCTATGCAGGCGAGTATGTCATGGTTTTCACGCATGGAGAAATGAAGCTGACGAGGAGGGTGAGTGTGGTGAGATAGTGAAATAGTGAAATAGTGAAAGGGTGAAATAGTGAAAGGGTGCGCTCAGCCCACGATTTTAATCGTGGGTGATGTGATTGATAGAAAATTTCCCCTTGCGTTAGCAGAAAGTAACACAAAAAAAAGCCCTGATTAATCAGAGCTTTTATTCTAGTTTGGCGGTTCTCGGCTTGGCCGAGAGGACTCGAACCCGTCTCGGCTGAGCCGAGATGACAGGCACGACTTCTAAAGGTATGGCATAGCCTTATAGCAAAGATTCTGGGGTTGATGTCGAAGCCACTCGAAATATTCAGACTTACAACGCTTGAGAGACTTTTCTCGAATAAGCGCTTCTCGCTTTGTCGGGTAACTCTCCAGAATGATAAGCTCCCATGGTCCTTTACCGGCGGTATATCTGCTTAGTCCACCATTATGTTGCGCCAAACGGTTAGTGATATTTTCTGTGTATCCTTTGTAATACACTCTAAATGACGGTGAGAAAAGAACATAGACAAAATACATAGTTTCAAGATTTAAAATTGAATCAAGCTTTTATTCTTGTTTGGCGTTTCTCAGCTTGGCCGAGAGGACTCGAACCCGTCTCGGCTGAGCCGAGATGATAGGTACATTCTCAAACATAAAGGCTCCAAAATTTTTCAAAAAAAAAGCCCTGATTACTCAGAGCTTTTATTCTTGTTTGGCGTTTCTCGGCTGGGCCGAGAGGACTCGAACCCGTCTCGGCTGAGCCGAGAT
>JBKCDO010000191.1:0-3191 GCA_046304755.1 Flavobacteriales bacterium | reverse complement strand
GCCTTGAGGTCTTCCAAAATTTCACCATCTCCCATGATGAGTAGTTTCAAGCGGCTACCATATTGCTTGCGGACATCATGATAGGCATGAATTAAAATATCGACGCCGTGGTACGGAAAAATGGAACCGACGAAGGTTATTAAAATATCATCCTCGCCCAGGGAGAGTTCCGCACGCGCAGCTTGCTTAGCTTCTTCTGTCGTTGGTTCTGTAAACTCTTTGCGCACGGCGTTTGGCGTAACGGTGATTTTCCCTTTAGTGAAAGGATATTTTTTGACGAAGTAATCTTTCAAACTGCTGGCCACGACAAATCCCTGATCGATGGCCGCCATTTGTTTGCGCTCGTTTCGCTCGGCTAGAGGCGCGAATAAGCTCTTGTAGCTCATCAGTGGCTTCTCAATGGTATAGGGCGAATTAATTTCAACCAAATACTTCACCTTGCTTTTCCGTGCAACACGGTAGCCGCATCCCATGATGTAGTAAACACGTTCGTAGATAAAGTCCGGTTTATGCTCATCAATCAAACGTTGTAGTTCTCGATCAAAGCTGCGATCAATCCACATCAACTGAATATCGCGTAGCGACTCCCAGATGATTCGAGGTAAGACCGATTTAATCACTTTCTTGAAGAACACTTCGGTGGAAGGTTTGCGCGCTACGGGTTGATCGGCCAGCCGTTTATTTGGGGACGCCCAAATGACTTCATGTCCCTTCTGCTGGAAGCCATGCATTACTTCGCGAATGTGTACACCCGGACCACTGATATCGTGCATGCTGACATGCGGATGCGGGCTGAGATAAATAATTTTCATTTGAATAATGAAGTGAGTTGCTTGGCGGCGGCAGTCAAACTGTGTGCGCTAATATCGTAAGAAGGTTGAAAATTAAACGAGTCGGCAAGTAGGTTTTCATACCAGGGATAATGGAGTCCTGATTTCCAAAGATAACCCATTTGGTTGCCTACAATGAAGTCGGCAACTATGCCTCCTTGTGAGGCAATAATGTAAGGCTTTCCAAGAGGCATGTAATCGTAAAATTTGGTTGTGAATTCATGGCTCTTATGCTTCGGAAGTAGAATGAGCAAAGCATCGGCTGCTTTTGCTATCGAATAAAATGATTTTCCTGCAGTGGGAAAAATGCGAATGCCTTCGATTCCTCGCATGAATTCGGGGACTGTTGCGTCGGTGTAAATCTGCAGTTCCACAGGAGTCAGCAATGTATTTGTGCCATTGAAAAAGGCAACGATTTCAAGTAACTCAGAATGTATATCTTGATAAAGATCTCCTCCATATACGATGGTGAACATATTCTCTGATCTATTTGGCGAAGTTGTCTCAACGATATTTGTAAAATCATCTTCATCATAGAAGTGTCGAAGCGTTTCAAGTTGACCAATTGACGAGTTGTTATTGCGAGCAAATTCCTTGAGATCATGCAAAATCTCAGGATATGGTGAAAGCACGATAGTAGCATTTTCCAGTGTTTTTTTTTGCTTAAAAACCTCAAATGCTTTGCGTTTAGGGTTTAGCTGGCTCATGCCATAGTTTTTCGCATTCAGCCAGGGATCCCTAAAATCGATAATGTAGGGAAGTTTGCGGTTGGCGCTATTCCATTCGCCGAGTTCATATAGCATGTGCCAAGGCGCACCGGTAGCAATTATTCTCGAAATGGGAAATTCACTGCAAATACGCTCACATGCCGGGATTAAATATCGTCCCCATTCTGCCGAAAGGTCATAAATGGTTCCCTTTACGGTTTGCTTAAGTCGCCAAATAGCAAAACGGTAGTGAAGTTTATCCCATAACGAGTTTCCTGTATGTGAAATTACAGTTGGATAAGTTCTTGGAATTGTATTAATGAATATGTTCTCGTGATTTACATCTGCTGACCATGGTGAAGTTTTATTGTTTTCAATGGGAGTTGCATTCACGACATGAATCTTGTACCCCAACTTAGCAAGTCCTTTTGCAAGTTTGGCCCATCGTCTTCCTCCAATTCCCTGATTGGGCGGAAAATCATGATTTATCAGAAGAATATGCTCACTCATTTTTATTAATTGGGCTCGGAAAATTGGGGTATACGTATTTTTCCAGCCGGTACATTTCGATGAATTGGCCGTTACTTTTTTTTGTCACATCCATGATTAATGCGGATAGCTGCGCGTAATCATCAAAACAGATGTGGTTCAAAGGACTGGTTGCTAGCGGAAAATCGTGACCCTCGATACGTTTGATAATGGTCTTAAAGCCGGCATATAAACGTTCGAAAATGATGGTGCTGTAGCATGTAATCGCAATATCCGATTCTCGGAAACGAAATGTAGTTCCTTTCGAGGCATCAGCAATATGAATAGCTGAAGCACCCGTCATTTGGGAGTAATAGTCCTCCAGTTCTTTTATACTGCAACTTTTGCGCTCCTTTGGATGTGGGTATATCGTGAGCCGGAAATCCGGATGCTCTTTCAGAAAAACGCCTAGTAAACGCAATGCATCTTCTTCCGCATGAAGCAGTGAAGTGTTTCCTTTAATTAAACCGTTTTTCATTCGAATCCATTCGCCGTGCGAATAAAAACCTAACATCTTCGGAGTAACAACACCCTTCTCTTTAGTATATAAATCGTAGTATGTATGCGCCCGCTCAGGTGGCCAGGAAAGAAAATTTCCAATACGGTAATGCCGGCGCAATTGATCGATTTCTTCAAAGTGATAACCGCCTGACAGAACAAGCGCATCGCACAACATGATTTTATTGTGCGTCGACAGCGGCCCCGGTGAAGGAATTTTGGTGGTCCGGGCACCTTGTGCTCGTGTGCTCAAAAACATCGCATTACTAT
Source organism: Flavobacteriales bacterium (assembly GCA_046304755.1). Classification (GTDB taxonomy): domain Bacteria; phylum Bacteroidota; class Bacteroidia; order Flavobacteriales_D; family Sanyastnellaceae; genus JAIBBG01. The sequence goes on along the minus strand of JBKCDO010000191.1, from coordinate 358 downwards.
CCACTTCAAATGGAACGAAATCATAGATTTCGTTGAGCTTGTGCGCGTGTAACCACTTTAACACTAGACTGATTTCAAGAACTTCTATAATGGTTAATGCCACATTGCTGCGATGCGGTGATACCATGGCTCTGAAGGATTGCCTGAATGCGAAGAAGAACCACCGGATCCATTCCGCAGCCGAAAATTCCGCTCGAAAAGAAAGTTTGTCCTTGATGAGATAAGCAAGGTTATTTTTTCCCGACATCGACCGGATATAATGCTGAGCATTGCTGTGATCACACGACGATGAGCTTATAATAATACCTTCAGCTTTTTCAAGATTTAGCGAGTTCACCGGTGACCTCAAGCATCGCAT
>JBKCDO010000190.1:0-8035 GCA_046304755.1 Flavobacteriales bacterium | reverse complement strand
TCCATGCAGCCACCATCGATTAGATTAGAAGACGAACGTGTTCTGCTTCGTCCACTGGAAATTGGCGATGTAAAGCATCTCCTCAGCATTTCTGAAAATGAACCCGAGAACTGGTCGTTTGGTCTGGAAAGCGCGGCAGGGGAAGCCAACCTCATTCGTTATATTGAATCAGCGCTGCAAAGTGCTAAGGAGCTTCACTCCTACCCGTTTATTATATTCGACAAACAAATCGGACATTATGCCGGAAGCACGCGTTACTATCAAATTCAGCACAAACACAAGCGCTTGGCAATTGGATATACCTGGATTGGCAATGCCTTCAAGCAAACGGGACTGAATGCGCATTGTAAGCTATTACTGCTGACACACGCCTTCGAAAGCCTAAGCATGGAAAGGGTTGAATTCATGGCAGACACCCGCAATGAGCGCAGTATTAACTCCATCCTTGCACTGGGCGCAAAGTCCGAAGGAACGCTGCGTAGCCATGCTCTACGGCCCGATGGTACACGTCGCGACACAGCAGTCCTTAGCATCCTAAAACAAGAATGGCTTGAACAAGTCAAGCCATCCCTTATTCAAAAAATATCCGGTCGAAATGCTTAAGCTTGCGCGTCAATCATTTTTGCGCGGTCATACATGTTATCCCAATAGGCAGCGCGAAGATTGAGCGCCTTCAACATACCCTTGCGAAGCTGCAATGCCGATTGCTCACTTTCTTGCGCGAGCTCTTCGGCAATGCGCAGCAGAATTAAGCCATGTTCGTCGTCAACCTCGGTATGTAGCGGGAAGAAAACGTAATCAAAGAGAGAAAGTTTGGTGTGTTTTTCAATCGCTTCAATGAGATGACGGTAAACAAATTTCACGATGGACTCTGTGCCCAGACCGATAGCACCAACGGCTTCCACCGATGAGCCATCTTGAATCAAGCTCAGGAATGACTCGCGCCAAATTTGAACTTCGATGCCAATAGGCTCTTTACGATCCACTCCCATCGCGTCTTGAAAACGGCGGAACAATTTCGGGTGAGCAATGCCTTGTACCCATTCTTCTTTGATCCCGAGTGTTGCTACAGCTTCAATATCGTCATCGTGCAATTGGCCACTTTCTTCAGCCAGATTATCCAACAAGTGTTCACGGTGCTCAGGGCTTTCCAGCTTTGAAATCACGCCTGTTAAATAGCGTGGGAACCATGTGCTATATGCGCCGTATTGCAGCGCAAAATCCTTTAGTACGGCATCCATGTTTTTGAATTCGCCATTCTTAAGGGCCATTAAGTATGGGTGGTTGATAGCGCGGTGATTAAGCGCCTCGTTGATTAGTGCTTCCATAGTTGTAGTGAGTGATTTTTTGGTTGGTGCAATATAGTTATAGTTAATGGTAAACAGGGAATAGGGAATAGTGAATAGTGAATGGTGAGTAAACGGTTCTCAGTCCTCAGTACCCAGTACCCAGTACCCAGTACCCAGTACCCAGTACCCAGTACCCAGTACCCAGTACCCAAAAAAAAGGCTCTAGTTTATTTTTTTCATGAACGCCAGACAAGCCTGATTAAACACCTCTGATTTCTCTAGGCTTACCAAATGGCCGCACCGCTGCACAACTTCCAGACTAATGGTTTGAAAACGATTGGCGTACTGCAATGTAGGTTTTAGAAATAGATGATCCTGGCCACCCACTAAAATGAGCATGGGAATATGTGGCTGAAAACTGAAGAGTTTTTTCAAGGTCTGATCCAAGTAATGACCATACATGGCGGTCCACTTGCGATACTCTTCCAAGCTCAAGAACTTGGATTCACGCACGAAAATTTCTCGGGATTTCTTGTGGTTCTTGCGCGGCAATACAATCTTAGCCATTAGGCTGTAGAAGTTGCGGAAGCCAATGATGCGTGCAATAAAAAGTCCTGAACGCGCCAATAATCTCAGCTTTACATTCAACGAAACAATCGGTCCCGCGAAGAGCAATGCGGCAATTCCCTTAGGACGCAGTTCATACATCTGCATGGCGATGATACTGCCGAGTGATACCGCAACAAGATGAATTGGTCGGTCGGTATATAAATCCACTACATCCCAGATGCGCATGGAAATCCATTCAAAATTATAACGGTCGGTATGCCTTGTGGATTCAGCGGAGCCGGCGTGTCCGGGCAAATCAATAATCAACAGATGATAGTGTTTACCAAACTCATCGACCTGCTTTCTCCAGGTGCGTGTGCTTCCCCCTGCGCCATGCACCATGAGCACCCAAGATGCATCAGGATTCGAGCAGCGATGAATTTCGTGGTGAAGGTGTTTTGAAAGCATACGATAGATAAACCAATCAAAGGCAAAGTGGTTCGATCTTAATTGGGATTGAGCCTTTGTTCGCTCTGCTGGTTGGGTGGTTGATAATCCGGGTTCTTCGGCGTATCCGGACTGTAACCAAACAATCGGTTATCCTTGATAATGGTATCGACGTACGTCGGAACCATTTCCTCCCAACCGGCATAGCCATTCTGGATCATATCCAGGGCGTCCTTTGAGTAAATGTCCAAGACATCGGGATTGTAATCTGAAATATCCACCAATCGTTTATTATAGATGAGATAATCGTACAACGGTTTCAATCGCGGATGAACGGGGCAATTCTTCGTGGTAAGCAGCTTCCCGGTCTTCGCATCCTTGAAGGGATACACGTAAATCTTCAAATCACGGCTGAACAGAATACCGAACGCTTCCAGGATACCGCCATTCAAATCGCGGTAGTATTTTTCGTTGAACAACTCCATGATCATGTTCGTTCCAACGATAATACCCATGCGACGACTCGTGTGCTTACTGAAAAACTCCACCAGTTTATAGTACTTGGAGTAATTCGAAATCAAAACAGTCTGGCCCAGTGAGCATAGAATTTCGGCCCGATCAAGGAAGTCTTGCTCATCAATATCGCCCTCTGCGCGCAGGTTATTCAACGTAATCTCGAACAAGACCTGCACATTGTTATGGTCTACCCGGTATTCCTTTTCGAAGAGTTTGAAGCCCTTCATGATCATATCAATATTGACCTTCGTGACCGGACGGAAACTTCCACGCAGTGCGAGAATATTCTTTTTGTAGAGAATGTCCGCAGCTTGAATATTCTTGCCATCGGGCGAGAAGATGACAGCGTCGGTCATTCCATTTTTAACCAAGTGCAGTGAGAGCAGCCTGTTATCGACATGGTCGAAGTCGGGGCCGCTCATTTCCACCATATCAATCTCTACCTGATCCCGATTGAGGTTGTCGTAGAGCGATTGAATGAGCTCTTTGGGTTTTGTGAAGAAGAAATAACAGCCATAGAGCAAGTTTACACCCAGCAATCCAACGGTGGCTTGCTGTGCGAGCGCATCCATCTCATGCAAACGCATGTGCAGGATGACAACGTTTGGTGCCTTATCGGGAGCGGTTTGAAACTTCAACCCCATCCAACCGTGACCTTGAATGGTTTTCTGGTAGTTGATGGTTGCAACAGTATCTGCAAAAGCAAAAAACTTTTTCGAGGAATGCTCATTGCGCTTCAGACGCTCCTCCATCAAGCGAAACTCATGATTGAGCATGTTGATGAGTCGAGGCTTACACACGTACCTTCCCTTTTCTTCCTTCCCGTAAATCGCGTCGCTGAAGTCCTTATCATAGGCACTCATCGCCTTGGCTATGGTGCCACTGGCGCCGCCTGCTCGAAAGAAATGCCGCACAACCTCTTGTCCTGCACCGATTTCGGCAAAGGTGCCGTAAATCTCCGGATTGAGGTTCACCCGCAATGCCTTCTGACTGGCCGATAGTATGACGCGCTCTTGTTCCACTTAAATTCTGAAGTGCGCCAAAATTAAGCAAAGCTCAAGGCGTAAACGCAACAAAATGGAAATCATAACTTCACAGCAAACATGGCCTCAACGATTTGAGTTGCTTACCTTCGCCGCATGATCGTTACGTTTCTCGGAACCGGTACATCGCAGGGAGTGCCACTTATGGCATGTCGTTGCCGTATTTGTACCTCGAGCGATGCACGCGATCAGCGACTGCGCTCGGCAATCATGTTGACGCATGAAGAGCGTAATGTCGTCATCGATTCAGGACCTGATTTCCGCCAACAAATGCTACGAGAAGATGTCCGAACGATTGAAGGTATTGTTTTCACCCATGAACACAAAGACCATATTGCCGGTCTTGATGACGTAAGAGCCTTCAACTACATCAATAACTGGCGAGCACAGGTGTATTGCACCGAACAAGTTGGAGAGGCCTTGAAACGGGAATTTGCTTACGCATTTTCCGATAAAAAATACCCGGGTATTCCGGAGATAGACCTCAACATAATCACCAATGACAAATTCAATGTGGGAAATTTGACCTTCACTCCTATCCAGGTCTATCACTTGCATTTGCCTGTCTTTGGCTATAGGATTGGTTCTTTCGCTTACATCACCGATGCCAATGTGATCCCGGAAGAGGAGTTCGAAAAATTGAAAAACCTGGATGTGTTGGTTTTAAATGCGCTCCGACGTGAAAAGCATCCCTCCCATTTCACACTGGAGGAGGCTGTTGCTCTAGCACTGCGCATTGGGGCCAAACAAACCTGGTTTACGCATGTCAGTCATCAGTTGGGGCTTCATGAAGATGTGGACGCTGAACTCCCCGAGGGTATGCGTTTGGCGTATGATGGCCTGCGATTGGAGGTTTCGTTATGATGTCGGCCCTGCTCTATTATGGAATCATTAAACCGATCAGCCTGCTTCCATACCGCGGGCTGTATATCCTGTCCGACTTCGTTTTCGTGGTTCTTTATCGGATCATTGGTTACCGAAAAAAGGTCGTTGGCTCGAATTTAAAGCGTTCATTCCCTGAAAAATCTGATGCGGAACTCAAGGATATAGAGCGCGCTTTCTACCGCCACTTTTGCGACGTCATTCTGGAGAGTCTGAAAAACTTCAGTGTGAAGGAATCATCGTTGCGCGCGCGTTTCAAACATCACGGTTCCGAGGTATTCGAGCAGCTGGCCAAAGAAGGCAAGCAGGTGATTTTGGCAGGAGGACATTATGCCAACTGGGAAATGTGGGCGCTTTCGGCTTCTCCCTATTTTTCTCAGCGACTCATGGCCATCTATAAGCGCCTGAGCAATCCGTATTTTGATCGAAAAATGCGTGAAACCCGAGGGAAATACGGGCTTGAACTCGTCTCGACCCGCGAAACCGGCGATTGGCTGGAAGCGCACAAGGAGGAACTCTTCGTCAGCGTTTTTGCTATCGATCAGTCGCCAAGCAACCCTCGCAAAGCCTTGTGGATTGACTTTCTGGGACAAGAGACAGCTGCTCTCTTCGGCACGGAGAAATACGCAGTCGAATACAACATGGCCATTGTGTTTGGGCATTTACGCAAGGAAGGTCGCGGACAGTATGCGATTGAATACGAACTTATTACCAAAGAACCACGTACTTTCGCTCACGGCGATTTGACCCGTATGCTTCATGCTAAGCTAGAGGCCGATATTCGTCGCGAGCCGCGCTATTGGCTCTGGACCCATAAGCGCTGGAAGCACAAACGTCCGTCGGATTGAAAAAAGGGACTTTTTTTTTCACGAAACGTTCAGTCTTGAAAGAAATGTCGTAATATTGCGCCCCCTTTCAGGGATTTATTTTTAAACGAAACGTCATGAACCGCATTAAAGAACTCGAGAAAAAGCTCAACCCGGTGAAGGAACTTCCAAACTTCTCGGCCGGAGATACAATTACAGTCAGCTACAAGATTGTGGAAGGTAACAAGGAGCGTATCCAGGAGTTTGCAGGCGTTGTTATTCAACGCAAAGGTTCTGCAGCCACTGAGACGTTCACCGTTCGTAAGATCAGCGGTGGTGTTGGTGTAGAGCGTATCTTCCCGGTTTCTTCACCTTTCATTGAAAGCGTAGTAGTAACCAAGCGTGGTAAGATTCGTCGTGCTCGTATCTTCTACTTGCGCAGCTTGACCGGTAAGGCCAGCCGTATCCAGGAGAAGAAGCGTTTTGTAGCTGAAGAAGCGAAGTAATAAGCCGTGTAACGGTATTTGTGAAATAAAAAGGCGGGAGAAATCCCGCCTTTTCGTTTGTCTGTCGGTTTGACGTAACTAAGAAATGCTAACTCACCACTATAAATCCAAGCAAAGCCACCGCAGACAATAGATATAACCAATTAACCCTTAACTCCAAGAAGGTTTATGGGAAGCACGGTGACGCATCTTTCCCAATTCGCAACTCAATTTGTAACGTGCAATCGACAGCATGGTATTCCTTCCAAGAGGAGGGTATCCCAAATGCTCCAGCACGCTAACGATATGAGCCCTATCTACGTCATCTTCACATGATAAACTGACCCGAGCGCCTTTGACATCCACATGCACAGAGAGCAAACCCGGTTGTCGGAGCATCGCTCTTCTGATAGTGTTGGCGCAACCTTCGCAATCGAGGTTTTCAAGGTCAAGAATCATGTGTTTCATGGGTAGAGGTTTAGTGAGGCGAACATCGCAGAGCTAATTTTGAAAAATCCTGACGCTCGTCAGTTGGAAAGATGATCGTTGCTTGTTCCGCCCTTCATGCTCTTGAGGTTATAAATATCCTTGAATTCAACCTTTTTTCCTGTCGTATCAAACCCAACCAAATCGTAACGGAAACGCACGCGAGTTCCCAATGGTGCATAGTAATAGACCATCCATGCGTCGGCTTCGCTGAGACCCACGCAGCCGTTGGATATAGCCTTGCCAAGGGTGCGTCGATTCGTCGTGGGATGGATGAGTGCTCCACTTCGGATGCTGTTAATTTCAGGCTCGAGAAAGGGAATTCGCGGAAGCCCTGTGTAGTGTCCATCATCGCGCCAGGTACCTTCATAGCGATGACCGTCGACGGGATTCATATAAAGAGGATCACGCTCGATGCGAATGATATGCCCCTCGCCGATAGGCGTTCTCAAGTTCACCTCATGTTTGGCCAATTCCAGGTATTTGCGTTCATTTTTCCCCACACGCACAAGGCATTGATGCACAAGGCTGTCGCGAACCCAAATACGCAAGGTATATTCCGGGATGTTGACATCGATGCGCACAGCGCTCAACAACTCTTGAATATGCATTATTTCTGACGCGGAGGGAATGCGCAGTGAATCCCCGGCCTTTAAGATGATACAGTCCCGCTGATTTTCGATCCGGACTCCCCTGCTCTTTGCTCTATAATCATCCTGCGCCATGAGCGAATCGATGAGCCGGGGGTTGGCGTGAACAAGGGCGTATTCATCCAGCGTTGTTCCGTATTGGTTGCTCAGCGTATCGCAAAGTGTATCCAGCGCTTCGAAATAATGATCCATTGAAACATCGCTTTGGACATAGATATACTGCTCTGAAACTCGTTGTTCTGAAGTCCTCGGCAACGTGTCCGGCACTATTGCAATAGGAACGTCTTTCGGTGCAGGAGTTGAGCAGCCAAATGGAATGAACAGCACTAGAATTGGCGCCAAGCGAATCATAAACGCAAGGACGATCAATCTAAGTTGGTGGGAACTGTGAAAGGTCATTTCTCCCTCTCTGCGTTCTTTGCGTGATTCACACTTTGCGATTCTTTGCGTGAAAACTCTCTCTCGCAGAGCCCGCAGAGGAAATACACGCAGAGGAGATGATAGTTTAGCTTGCCACAGAGGGTCTTTCACATTGCGTTCTTTGCGTGATTCTCTCTCTGCGATTCTTTGCGTGAAAGATCTTTTCTCTCGCAGAGCCCGCTAAGGAAATACACGCAGAGAAGATGATAGTTTAGCTTGCCACAGAGGGTCTTTCACATTGCGTTCTTTGCGTGATTCTCACTTTGCGATTCTTTGCGTGAAATCATTTCCCACACAGCGTTCTTTGCGTGATTCTCTCTTTGCGTTCCTTTGCGTGAAAGCATTTCTCTCACAGCGTTCTTTGCGTGATTCTCACTTTGCGATTCTCTGCGTGAAAGCATTTCCCTCTTTGCGTTAATGGTCTTTTCTCTCGCAGAGCCCGCAGAGGAAATACACGCAGAG
>JBKCDO010000189.1:0-3821 GCA_046304755.1 Flavobacteriales bacterium | reverse complement strand
GCCCGTGAGCGTCTCCTCGATGATGGCGATGAGATCACCCAGGCTGCCCTTGCCGCGCTTGGCTGCATTCTTCAGACTCTTGGCAATGCGTGAAATGAGGAATCCGCTCAAGGGCAAAAACAGCAAGGAGAACAGCGTGAGTTTCCAGCTGATTACGATGAGCGTGGCCAGCGAAATGATGATCATCACGGGGGACTTCAACAACGCCTCGAGTGTGCCGATGACGCTGAACTCGATTTCCATCAAGTCGTTGGTCATGCGCGAAATGATATCGCCCTTGCGCTCATTGGTGAAATACGCCACAGGCAAATCGAGAATCTTCTTGTAGAGTTTTTCGCGCAGGTCACGCGAAACGGAAGTGCGGATTTTGGCGATGCTGAGTAGCGACAGGTAGTTCACCAAGTTCTTCAGCAAGGCGAGTATGACGATGAACACGCACATGAGCGCCAGTGCAGTGCCTTGTCCGTTGGCTGCAATAAATGCATCGAGCGAACTACTCGCCCACTGCCAAAGGGCGTTGCTTTGCGCTGATGAAGAAGGAGTGCTACTGTTGACCCGAAACAGGATGTAGAGAAACGGCACGACAGCCAAGAAGGTGAACAGCGAAAACACTGCGTTGAGAATGTTGAACAGAAAGTTCACTCCGATGCTCGCGCGATAGCCTTGCACCAACTGCCATATTTCGCGGAGTTTGCTCATATCGGATTAAGCGAGTTCAGCGTCGAGTAAATCCATGCCGGTATAATTGCTCGGCGTGATAGCCTTCAGCTCTGCCTTCACCGTATCGCTCAATTGCAGCGTATCGATGAACGAGGAAATGTCGATTGCGGTCACTTGTGTTTTGCCACGCGTGAGCTCTTTGAGCGCCTCGTATGGATTGGCATAGCCTTCGCGACGCAGGATAGTTTGAATCGCTTCAGCAACCACGGCCCAGTTGTCGTGCAGATCTTGAAGGAGGGCTTCTTCGTTGAGCAACAACTTATCGAGTCCTTTCTCAATGGAATTGAAGGCAATAATGATGTGTGCAAACGGAACACCCACGTTACGCAGCACGGTGCTGTCGGTCAAATCGCGCTGCAAGCGACTTACCGGAAGTTTGGCTGAAAGGTGCTCGAGCAATGCGTTGGCGATGCCAAGGTTGCCTTCGGCGTTTTCGAAGTCGATAGGATTGACTTTGTGCGGCATGGCCGACGAACCGATTTCCCCTTCCTTCACTTTCTGACGGAAGTAATTCATGGAAATATAGGTCCAGATATCGCGACTGAGGTCAACCAGAATAGTGTTGGTGCGCTTCAGTGCATCGAACGCTGCGGCCATGTTGTCGTAGTGTTCAATTTGAGTGGTGAACCGCGAGCGACGCAGGTTCAGTTTTGTCGCTAGAAAACCGGTGGCAAAATCAGCCCAGTCGATATCGGGATAAGCGACATGGTGCGCGTTGAAGTTGCCGGTGGCGCCCCCGAACTTGGCATTGTAGGGAATTTCTTCGAGTTGATTGAGTTGCTCATCAAGGCGATCTACAAACACGTAAAACTCCTTACCCAACTTGGTTGGCGAAGCGGGTTGTCCGTGCGTGCGCGCCAGCATGGGAATGTCTTTCCACTCTTTGGCGAAGTTGACCAGGCGCTCCAGAATACGATCGACTGCAGGAATGTACACCTCTTCAATCGCATCACGAAACGAAGCCGGGATAGCGGTGTTGTTGATGTCTTGAGAGGTAAGTCCGAAGTGGATAAACTCCTTGAACGCCGACATACCCAGTCCTTCAAATTTCTCTTTGAGAAAATACTCAACGGCTTTCACATCGTGATTGGTGGTGCGCTCGAGTTCTTTGATGCGCAGCACATCGTCGTCCGACATTTCCCAATACACTTTGCGCAAACCTTCGAGTTGCGCAGGAGTCGCGCCGGCCAACTGCGGCAATGGAATTTCACACAAGCTGATGAAGTATTCGATTTCGACCCACACGCGATACTTCATGAGTGCGTGCTCGGAAAAGTATCCGCTAAGGATTTGCGTTTGCTTGCTGTAACGACCGTCGATCGGTGAAATGGCTTTGAGAGCGGAAATGTCCATGGCGCGAAGATAGGGAGGAGAGTCGGTGACTTTTTTCACCCAAGTAAGAACAAAAAAATTGAGGCCCCACGCCTCATCCGTGAAACGCACTATGAAATAGCTAAACGGTCAGCTGTGTTAATCTTTAAGACAACGCACAGAAAAACCCATGTACTTTAGCCCGCTGCCTCTATTTGTGATGCCGGAGTTGTAGACAAGGTAACGATCCCAGGAGTTGGTCTCGCTGTTCGCCGTGGAACTCCACCAACACGCCTGCGCACCAAGGAGGTCGAAGGTCCCTGCTGAATAGCGCCCGCCTCCGGGAATCGCCGAGAACCCACTGCTGTTTGAGGCGTCTGCGTTTGGTGAAAGAAAAAAGCCCGTGGAAGCTTCCACAGTACCCGTGGTTTTCATTTTGCCACCGGCAAATTCAACACCGTCCAGGTAGTTTGTCAATGCCAACCAATCGTCATCCGTTGGCACGTGCCAACCTACGGGGCACAGCTGGCGAGTGCCTACACAAGCGTACCAATTATAAAGCTTTCCATAGGGACACGCGTAATTTGCGTCATTGTTGTAGTAGCACCAGGCACCCGTTGTAAGTTCGGACCACTCAACTGGATCAGTTACTTCGGGCAGCGGTGTACCGTCGGCATAGCTTGCCAGATTTAAGTTCTCTGCCATCCACTCTTGCGAGCCGATTACAATCGTTTTGTACACATTACCCTCATGGTCTGTGACGCTACCGTAGGAAAGGTTAGCATTGTGAACGTTGGTGCTGCCGCACGTATGCTCGCTGATGCTAGAGCTACCACCATTGTTCGCAAGGCTAATGCCCGGTATGAGCACATAACCGCTGTCACCCACAAAAAGCGTATCACCTGTTGTGCTCACATCCAATTGCACACCACCCGCATGCAGCGCGTAAGGCACGCTCAACAGCTGCTGGGTTCCTATGTCGATAAAACCATTACCCAAATCCAACTCCACTTGCATAAACTTCGCTCCATTCGCCCAGTTTACAGCGGTTAGTGGAACACTGCCTCCCAGTTGTTCTGTAAATAATCCGAGTGCATTGGTGCTCACCGTCTGCAATTCTTGCCACACCACTTCCCCACTCGCCGTGATGTCGTGAATGGTAAACCGCGCGTTGAGTGTGCTACTCGCCAATGGTTCGCCGGCAGCATTGCGAGCAATAGCTTGGTATGGAATGAGTGCAGGGGATTGTGCGATAAGCAGTGCGCTAATCAGCAGCGCAATAGTGGTTAGGGTAAGACGCATGGGGTTATGGTTTTAGGCAAATATAAGAGAGAAGGGCGAAGGGAGAAGGGCGAAGGGCGAAGGGCGAAGGGCGAAGGGCGAAGGGCGAGTGGCGGCAAAGGCGCTGCATCCGGCTAGCTGTAGTGATGCCGCAATCAGCCACACCTGCCCTGCTCCCCTCTCTTGTGGAGAGGGGTTGGGGGTGAGGCCTGGAGAGCAAGGGCGAAGGGCGAGGTGCGAGGTGCATTGCACCACTCGGCTTCGCGCAGGGACCGGGTTGCTCGCCTATACTAAAGGCCTCGGCTTCGCTCGGCCGTCGCTTTCGGTCACCTAGCGGAGCCGAGGTGAGGACTTCAGGCAAGACTCTCGGTGCCCGAGCGGAGCCGAGGGCCCTTTGGTGGAGACTGAGCACTGGTGATCTCCCCGGTGCCCGAGCGGAGTCGAGGCCGGTACGCTCAAGTAAAAATCAAATCCATCTGTTAACTTTTTTGGTGTATACATTTTAAATG
>JBKCDO010000188.1:0-2790 GCA_046304755.1 Flavobacteriales bacterium | reverse complement strand
GTCGCAGGGAGAAATAGGCGTTGCGATGCAGTTCCTGCTCAGCAGAGAGTTTCGCAGGCATCGGCTCGAAGGACTGATACAGTTGTGCAGTTACTCCTTTGAGTTTGACGTTCGATTTGCCTTCCAATGCCTTTTTCAATTGCCAGTAGGTGGTGTCGAAATCCACACGGTAACCGACAGTTTTATTCGCTTCAATGAAAAGCGTATCGAAGAGGTAGTTGAGCGAAGGGTAGGGCGCCGCATCGGAGCGATTGATGGATTGAAACAAATCCGAATGAAAGGTGCGCAGCTTATGGAAATCGCCATAGACTTCACTTTCGACGCGCATTAGCTGTACTCGCAAGTCTTCCGATTGCTTGAGAATGGGTGCGGTTGGAACTTTCTGTGCGAAACATTCCAACGACCAAACGAGTGCTATGAAACCAACGAGTGTTCTCAACGAATGCGATCGACCGATTTAACCAATTGTTCGTCCTTGCGAATAGCCCGCAGGGCAATCAAATTGCTAAAGAAGGCCGCAAAGGGGAGGAAGAATGATATTCCAAGCTGAAGTGATTGCTCTGCAAAGGCTTTACCTGCACTCATCAAGTAAAGACTCATCAAGGCAAAGGAGATGGCGTAGAAGATAAATGAGATGCGAACCACAGCCATCTGACGCTGACGACTCCCGAAAAGAAAGATGGCATATGCGCTGATGAGCGAGGCGATAGCCAGAGGAATCGAAAAATAGTAGGTGGAAACGCCTTCCACCGCGCTTCCATCGGCAGCTATGACCTTGTAATTGTGCAATTCGTTGCTACCAATAGTCCCAAATGGAAAACCGAAGGTGGTCAGGAAAAGCAGCACGGAGGCGATGAGAAAAAGCGTTTGCTTACGTTGAATCATGGATGGTCGTTTGTGGCAAATATAGGTGCGTAGGATTGTAAGATTAGTGTGTAAGAGGTAGTGAGGGATATTTTTAAAAGCCCAATCTTCGCCTTTGAGCAAGCCCCATCGGGACGGCACCTAACAGCAGCGAGTGGACTGGCGTAGTTCGGTTCCGCTCACCAACCGTGACGAATGAAAAGGCCCGCATTGAATCCTCAACGCAGGCCTCTTAATTGTCACTAGCCACTCGCCACTACCCCTCGCTCTCCACCGCCATCCGCTTCAACGCCAACTCCTTCGCGAAATCCACAAACACTTTGTGGGCCTGGGTGAAGGAGAAACGGTCTTCGAAGTTCTTGGTGACGATGTTGCGTCGGTGCATACCGTTGATGAGCGTGCGGCGCGCATCCGGCTCGCGCAGTGATTTATTCGATTCAATCAAATCGATGAACGAGGAGTTGTCGAAGTAGCGGTCAATCTCCTCAAACGTGAATTCGTTGAAGTCGAGTGCTTCCATGAAATTGCGGCCATCGCGGTCGAGTTCGTAACAAAGGATGGCAATGAAAATGCTCACATCGCGCGAGAAATTCTCCTGCGTGTCCTTGCTCAACAAAAACGCGTATTCCGTTTTGAGGTTGAGATCAAGGTCGAAGGAAATCTTGAAAAATTCGCTGTAAAAGGCTTCGTTTTCCTTGAGCGAATTGAAATGCGTTTCGTTGCTGAGGATGAACTTTCCGCCCATCAATTCTTCGACGATCTGGCGATGATTGCTTGGATATACCATGGTTGTTAGATGCTTTGGGTTGAGTTAGGTTGGTTGTTTACTTGATCTTCAATGCCGGTTCAATTTTAATCTTCGGCAGGGAGATCGTCGAGGTAGTTGTTGTCAGCGTCACACGCTCGGCCTTCTTCGGGAATTCAATCTGCAGATCGCTGTCAAACAACAATCCACACAAAGCAAAGAACTTGTCCGTTTCAATGTCCTGAAAATCCTTCTGCAGTTCCTTATAACACCAACTGAAGAAGTCGTTTACCGGCAAACTCTTGGTGAGATTGCCCTTGAACAAGTCGCGATCGAAAATCCACTTATCAAAGTCCACCACGCCGTCTTCAAGCGTGACGTAATCGTTGACCGAAAACTGTTCGAAGAATTCGCGCACCTTGTAGAGCATGTCCTTCGCATACACCATCGTACGCGAACCCTTGAGCAGGGGAGGAGTGTCCATGCGGTAAGGGTTGCGCAAGAACTCAATCCAGCCCGTGAGAATGAGCGACTCCGTGCGGATGCGCTCAAGCAATGGCAAGAGTTCATTCACCAACACTTTCGACTGCTTCAGCAAGTCGGTATTGGTTTGAATCAACTGCGAATAGAGTTTCTCAAACTCCATACGGATAGTCTCATCCTGGAAATCCAGACGTCGACGGTTGGCGTATTCGCTCACGTCCAGCACAGTGCTCGTTACCGACTCGGAGTGCTTGACGTCGAGAATACGGTTCAACGGCAGAATATAATATTCAATCCAGAATGATGCTTTTTGCACCTTCTCGCGGTATTCAATACGGTCGATGTTTGACTTCAACTCGCGCGTTTCGGCCAGCAGGCGGAAGGTATTGCGCTCAACGAGATCAACGAACTCGCGCACCTGGTGCGAGAGATTCTTGATGCGCTCTTGTAGGATGTCACGATCCTGATTCTCGTATTTACGAATCTTCAGGAACAATTCAGAGATACTCGATTTGTACTTCTCGATGGTTTCAGGCAATAAAGGCTTGAATTCGAAAAGCAAAAACTCCATGAGCTTGAAGTAAACGTCGCGCATTTCGTAATCGCTGCCCAGGCTGCGAATCACGCGATACTCGCGCAGACGAATATTCATCGTATGACCATGCTTTTGTATGAGCATGTCGTACACCTCTTTGGTG
>JBKCDO010000187.1:0-23861 GCA_046304755.1 Flavobacteriales bacterium | reverse complement strand
ATCCAACACAGCAACAACCTGATCTCGGTCTATAAACACTATGCTGTGCTGCTCCGAAAAGTGGGCGACCGCGTAAAAGCAGGCGAGTCCATTGCCTTCATTGGTGATTCAGGCGAAAACAGCGAAGGGCCTCATTTGCATTTCGAAATCTGGGAAAATGGCGCGCCTGTGAATCCAACGCTCTTCATGTCGTTCGGAGAATCCGCCGAAGCTACTTCGTATTGAACTCGTTCATCGTGCGGGCCAATCCAATGTGACCAAACGATAACACCGCCTTGCCTGCGCGCTCAATGTGTTCATTCAACGTTTGCTTCTCTTCATCACTCCACTCACCCAACACATAATCGACCTGTTGCCCCTTGCCAAACTCAGCGCTAATACCAAAGCGCAATCGCGGATAGTTGGATGTCTGAAGAATTTGCTGAATATGCTTCAGACCATTGTGCCCACCATCACTCCCCTGCCCACGCATGCGCAGTTTTCCGAAAGGGAGCGCAAGGTCGTCGGTAATAACCAGAGTGTTTTCGAGCGCGATTTTCTCCTGTTGCATCCAGTAACGCACAGCATTTCCACTCAAGTTCATGTACGTGCTTGGTTTAAGCAAGATGAACGTCTTCCCCTTGTGCTTCAATTCACAGACATCGCCGTAACGGTCTGTCTTAAAAAAAAGATTGGACGCCCCGGCAAGAGCGTCCAATACTTTAAATCCTATGTTGTGACGCGTCTGCGCGTATTCACTTCCAATGTTTCCTAAACCAACTATCAGGAATTTCATGCAGCGAACTTACGCCAAACAGGGTGCGTCAACACAATTACTTCTTCTTCTCGGCAGCAGCGGCAGCAGCGGCATCAGCCATTGCAGCACGTGTCACCTGAACAGAAACAATAGCTGAAGCCTCAGCCTCAAGCACCTTGCAACCATCCAACTTAATGTCACGCACGCGAATCATATCGCCGATTTTCATTGCTGAAATATCCACCGCGATTTCATCCGGAATAGACTCAGGCTTTCCGCTGATACGCACTTTACGGTAGTTGATCAACAACTTACCACCGCTGCGCACACCTTCAGAAACACCAACGGTGCGAATAGGCAGGGTTGTTCTTACCACTTTACCCGGAATCAACTCCAGCAAATCAACGTGAGTCACCATGTCGGTAACCGGATTCTGCTGTTGTTCCTGAATAATAGTTGGATAGGTTTTGCCTGCCACTTCAATGTTGATTTGAAGAGTGTCAGGACGCGCTACAATCTTATCCCAATCATTGCGTGAAACGCTGAATGGAACTTGAGTTGAACCGCCATAAATCACGCCCGGAATGCGACCGCTTTTACGCAATTCCTCTGCGCCTTTTCTTCCTACGTTCTCTCTCGGAGAACCGCTCAATGAGACTTGTTTCATGTTTATGGTTTTTAAATGATTTACGAAATAATAAAGTTGCTACTGATGCTGCGGTTGTCGATGAGGTTGGTGAGTACACCTCCGAATAAGGAGGCCACAGACAACACTTTGATTTTATCCTTCGGACGGTCTTCCTTCAATGGAATGCTATTGGTCACAATGATTTCCTCCAGCACAGAATCCTGAATGCGCTCATAAGCTTTGCCGCTAAGTACAGGATGTGTACAAATAGCACGAACCGACAACGCACCGTTTTCCATCATCACCTCTGCTGCTTTGCACAAGGTTCCGGCGGTGTCGCACATATCATCCACAATCACCACATTCTTTCCCTTCACATCGCCGATCACCGTCATGCTTTCCACTTGATTAGCCACTTTGCGCTGCTTGTAGCAAATCGCCAGATCACTGCCCAGCAGTTTCGCATAGGCATTCGCTCGCTTCGTTCCGCCCGTATCAGGCGCGGCAATCAGCAAATCCGGAATATTGAGTGACTTCAGGTAAGGAACGAAAATGGTCGATGCATACAAGTGATCCACCGGCACCTCAAAAAAGCCCTGAATCTGTTCGGCATGCAGATCCATGGTGATTACACGATCGACACCGGCTGCAGTGAGCAAATTGGCCACCAGCTTGGCTCCAATCGCTACACGCGGTTTGTCTTTACGATCCTGGCGCGCCAATCCGAAATACGGAATAACGGCAACGATACGCTTGGCTGAAGCACGCTTGGCCGCATCGATGAGCAACAACAACTCCATGAGATTGTCGCTCGGTGGAAAGGTCGATTGCACGATGATCACATCCTTTCCGCGCACGGTCTCCTCAATCGATGGCTGAAATTCTCCATCACTGAAGTGCTGGATAATAACATTGCCCAGCGCAACACCGAACTCATTGGCAATGCTCTCGCCTAAATAGCGTGAGGCAGAACCCGCGAGTATTTTAACCATGTCGTTCATACGAAGCTAACAACCTGTTTTTGAGGGCCGCAAATATACTCCTCTATTCGCCAATCCGACCATCGGAATATTAAATTTTAAATGAAAAAAGCCGGTCACGTTGGACCGGCTCTTCAGTATCATCGAATCAATTATGGCGTGTAGAACGTGAATTGGAACAACCCTGATTCCAGGTTCACGGATGGGCTTGGTGCCGTTGGGTCTGCACTTACCAAATCACCCTCAAAGGCAACTCGGAAGAAGGTATAGGTTCCTTGCGGTTTATTACAACCATCAACCTCATCTTGGGCGGTTACTTCCAGCGTCTTATATTTCAAAATGGTGAAGCGCCCTGATGCCCCCGGCGTATCCGTACTATAGGTATAACCCGTCCCCAAATCAAACCAATCAATTGAGTAGGCATCTGCGGGATATTGAATAGACGGGAAGTCGATGGGTGCGCCAATCATTGCGGTCCAGTTCAACAATGTGGATTCGGTAAGTGTAATTGAAAGGTTACCCAATTCTTGTAAGGGTGCGTCAGGGTCGTTTTCGAACGCAGACATCAAGGTATATGTGACCACTCCGGGAGGTCCCGGAACATAGGTTGGAGCTACAATGAGTTGGGGGGTATAATATTCAGTTGAACCAATCTCAAAAACAAAGATGGTATCACAATCCGGACAAGAGTTACCGCCGCAGTCAACATAGAATTCTAGTCCATCCTGAATACCGTTGGTACAGTTACCGGTTGAGCAACACGCCTGGCAGGAATCACCTCCACAGTCAATACCTGTTTCAAAACCATTCATGATGTTGTCCTCACAGTTCGGACACAAATCACAGCCACCGGGTTGAAGATTGTCGTCCGCAACCTCACAATCTATTTGACCTAGCGCCTCAAGTCCATTGTGCAACCCGTCATCACACAACAACTCACAGCCTCCGCATACGCCACCGCAGTCTATCCCGATTTCCCCCGGGTCTTGATCTCCATTTGCACACAGCGGACACACCGGACATTCTCCGCCGCAATCCACCCAATCCTCCCCGCGGTCGGGCTCAAATATTCCGTTCGTACAGTGGTCACACTCTTCACAATTCGGCCCGCCACAATCGATGTTAATCTCGCCGTTGTTGAGCACGCCATCGTAACAGTTGTCCGGTATTTTGTTGTCGTCGTTTAAGCAGCTCGCCAGAAAAAATGCGCTGCAGAAAACGGCCAAAAACAAGGTGAAATAGGTCCGAAATTTCATAAGGTGTAATTATTAACAGGTTTCGAAGATATATATACAAGTCACAAACCACCAAACTTTGGTTGCTTCAGCAATTGATTCCCACGAAAAAAGTAAGTTATGGCATATCCCATTCCTGCGTGGCTTTATGCTTTCGCCCAATGCTTTTTTCTGACGTAATTATGCTGCATGGAAAAAAACTGGATTCCCGCACCCACTCCGGAGGCAATTATCACCCATCAGCTTTCCGAAGCGCTAAACATAGAGCCCGTGCTCTCCAAGCTCCTCGCACAACGCGGCATTCGAACATTCGAGGAAGCACGCGCATTCTTCCGGCCTGATCTGGAGGAATTGCACGACCCTTTCCTCATGCGCGACATGGACCGCGCCGTCCGCCGGCTGGAGGAAGCTCTTGAAAACGGTGAGAAAATTCTGGTCTACGGCGACTACGACGTGGACGGAACCACTGCCGTAACCATCATGTATAGCTTCCTTCATGATCTCGGTGTGGCCTGTGACTACTATATCCCGGACCGATATACCGAAGGCTATGGATTCTCCATGAAAGGAGTTGACTACGCCTACGAAACGGGATGCGACTTGATCATCACGCTCGATTGTGGCGTGCGCGATGGTGTCAAGATCGATTACGCCGCCGGCAAAGGCATCGATGTTATTGTGTGCGATCATCACCAACCCGCACAAATACCCAACGCTGCGGCCGTGCTTGACCCTAAACGTCCTGACTGCAACTACCCGTTCAAAGGATTGTGCGGAGCAGGCGTAGGCTTCAAACTGTTACAGGCGCTCTGCATTCAAAAAGACCTCGACAGGAATAAATTATTCCAATACCTCGACCTTTTAACCATCGCCATCGCTGCGGATATCGTTCCTGTTTCGGGGGAAAACAGAATTCTGGCCTATCACGGATTAAAGCAATTGCAGCACACCGAGCGCCCCGGTATTCGCGCCATGTTGAATAACGCAGGCTTCAAAAAAGACCAGCTCACCATTACGGACGTCGTCTTCATTCTTGCGCCGCGCATCAATGCAGCAGGACGCATCTTCTCCGGAAAAAAAGCCGTAGAGTTACTGCTGTGTCAAAGCGCTGAGGACGCGGCTCCGGTGGCCGCCGCCATTGAAGAATACAACACAACGCGCAAAACACTCGATAAGGGCATCACCGAAGAAGCGCTGCAAAAAGTCAGCGATGACGACTTTTACCATTCCGCACTATCCATTGTAGTCGCAGGAGAAAATTGGCACAAAGGCGTAGTTGGAATTGTCGCCGCCCGACTCGTCGAAACTCATTACAAACCGACCATCGTGCTGGTGAGTGACGGAGAAAAAATGGCCGGTAGCGCCCGATCCATTTCCGGCATTGACCTCTTTGAATGCCTCAGTGAATGCGAAGATCTCCTCGAGCAATTCGGGGGGCACACCATGGCCGCCGGACTCTCGCTCAAAGCAGCCAACTTCGAACAATTCCGGAGCCGTTTTGATGAAGTCATTCGAAAAAAACTCAACAACATCAAGCCCATCCCTCAATTAAGCTACGATGCCGAAATCGACTTTTCGGAGATTGGTCCCAAACTCATGCGCATCCTCAAGCAATTTGAACCCTTCGGGCCGGAAAATATGCACCCTGTTTTCCTTTCCGAAAAAGTCGAAAACCATCGATTCACCCGCACCGTCGGCGATCAGAAGAATCATCTCAAATTACATGTGCATCAACAACACACTCCTTCGCTTGCCCTCGATGGTATTGGCTTCGACTTGGGTCACTGGGAAAAACATCTACTACAACAACTACCGGTTGACCTCCTGTTTGCGCTGGACGAAAACACGTGGAACAACAAAACCACTATTCAGCTCGTGGTGAAGGATATTCGTTCAGCCGAATAACAAGACGCATGGCATTCTTTCGTGGTTTGACAACTCATTTCCTCGAAATTTGTCACCCCAATATTTTCGCTTGCTATGTCAGAAACTACGCGCACCGAATTGTCCGCCCTCGGAGAGTTTGGACTCATTCATCACCTTACCGACAACATTTTGTTGCAACACAAAACATCCATCAAGGGCGTAGGTGATGATGCTGCGATTCTGGCACCGCCGGAAGGTCAACGGTGCCTGGTTTCGACCGACATGCTCGTAGAAGGTGTGCATTTCGACTTGTCCTATGCGCCCTTGAAGCATCTGGGTTACAAAAGCATCGTTGTGAATCTCAGCGACATCTGCGCTATGAATGCTACACCACATCAAGTTGTTGTGGGCCTGGCCTTGAGCAATCGTTTCTCACTCGAAGCCGTCGATGAACTCTACGCCGGCATGCTCATGGCGTGTCAGCATTACGGTGTTGATCTCGTAGGCGGTGATACCACCAGCAGCAGAAGCGGCCTTGTCATATCCGTTACCGCTATTGGTTACGCACCGGAAACAAGCATTGCGACTCGCTCCGGCGCACGTGAGAACGAACTACTCGTTGTGACCGGCGATTTGGGTGGCGCATACATGGGTCTGCAAGTCCTAGAGCGCGAAAAAGCCGTTTTCCAAGCTGCGCCCGGTGCCCAACCTAATCTTCAGGGATACGATTACGTGCTCGAGCGCCAATTAAAGCCTGAGGCACGCACCGATATTCGCGGGTTATTGGACTCACTCGATGTTAGGCCAACGGCGATGATTGACATCTCCGACGGACTTGCCTCGGAAATCAAACACCTGGCTGAGCAAAGCGGTGTTGGATTCGATGTTTACGAAGAAAAAATCCCCGTGTCGCCGCGCACCATCGATGCCGCCAAAGAATTCAATCTCGACTATACCACCTGCGCGCTCAATGGCGGAGAAGACTATGAACTCCTTTTCACCATCAAGCAAACTGACTTCGATAAGATAAAAGGCAACCCGCACCTTACCGTCATTGGTCACGCCACAGCCGATGTGATGGGTTGCCGAATGGTCACACGCGCAGGAGAAACCATCACTTTAAGAGCGCAAGGCTGGGACGCCTTAAACCACGACTGATGAAAAATTTCTGTTGGATAAAACAAATCTCGGTGTGGTGCGTTAGTCTGCGGCTTCCTATGAAAAACCTTCTGCTCTTTACGCTTATCTGCTCAGCTCTGTGTGTGAGCTCCTCACTAAACGCTCAATTCAGCATCGGTACCTGGCGTGATCATTTGCCCTACAGTCGCTGCATCGATGTGTGCGAATCCAACCGCATCGTTTATGCCGCCACACCCTACGCGCTTTTTTCCTACAACAAAGAAGGCGGTGAAATCATCCGCTATTCAAAAGCAACACAACTCACAGATATCGGTATTTCCGCCATCGAAACAGATCCGCAAACAGGGCTGGTGATTATCGGATACAGCAATGGCAATATCGATTTGCTGGATGGCGACAAAGGATTCAATATTCCCGATATCAAATTCAGCACAGTCATTGGCGACAAGGCGATTTATGACATCTATCCGTTTGGAGATCGGGTTTACCTCAGCACGGGGTTCGGGATTGTGGTGCTCGATATGATTCGTAAAGAGGTGAAAGAAACCTATTTCATCGGCCCAAATGGAGGACCCGTTAAAGTCAACGACGTGGCGGTTTACAACAACACCCTTTACGCGGTAACAGAAACAGGATTAAAAACAGCGTCGCTCTCAAACCCTTTTCTGGCCAACTTCCAAAACTGGTCAACCTTCGACAATGTACCCGGTGACTCCACCGTAAAGCACATTGAGTTCTTCGATAATCAAATGGTTCTAGCCGTTCCGGGAATCGATGCCGATACCGTCTGGAGCAAAACGCTTGACGCTCCCAACTGGGCGCCTCGATACACCCTGCCCAATTTCCGCATCAACCAGATTTGGTCCAACAACGAGTGGTTCACCGTGTCCGGTGATTATGGCTATTGGTTCTGCCACTTCAACTTCGATTTCCCGGTGGAGCGATCACTTATCGCGGGCCGATTACCCTTCACCTACAATTGCATCGTTGGAGAATATGGCTATCTGTGGGCGGCAGATAAATTCGCGGGCCTCTTCTGGTCGCGCAACGCCGATGGCAGCGGCGACGCAGTTATCGCTCCGCAAGGGCCGGCATCAGCAACATGCAGACGCCTTGGTGCTTACAACAACAACGTGTGGATTGCTCACGGTGGCGTCAGTATCAGTTGGGGAGCACAATACAACGTTGACGGCTTCTCGGGATTTGTCAATGATGAATGGGTCCATATTTCTTCCGATACCACCTACAGCCCCGGTGCCGGTTTTAACAATACCAGCAGATTCGTCACCGACATCATGGATATCGCGGTTGATCCCGACGACAACAGCATAATTTACGCCGCCACCTGGGATGACGGACTGGTGAAAGTTAACACAGCCACCGGCCGACTTCAACCACTCAATGGAACTGCAACTACCGGTCCCGATGAATCAAACGCCGACCCCTCTGCGACACGAACGCCTGTAGCAGCGGTCGAGTTTGATGAAAACGGCACGCTATGGTGCACCAACAGCTTCACCGATCGTGCTATCCACGCGCTCGGCCGAGATGGAAAATTCTACGACTACGACTTCGGCTTGCTCCTGGGAAATGATGAACGCGTCGCCGATATCCTCGTTTCCGAAAACAACCTGGTATGGGCTAATGTCATCGGCAAGGGCCTGTTTGTATTGAACAACAATGGAACGCTGGACACCTTTTCCGACGACAACTTCAAGTTGCTCACCGACGCAGAGGGCAATGGTAAACTCGCATCGAACGATGTGTTGAGTATGGAAGAAGATTTAGACGGCGAAGTATGGGTGGGAACATCCAGCGGTCTCTCGATTTTCTACAACCCCGTGTCCATTTTTGAAGGAGATAATTTCGACTCTGAACAAATCCTCATCGAGCAAGACGGGAACACGCAAATACTGCTTGAAACAGAAACCGTCAATTGCATTGAAATCGATGGAAGCAACCGCAAATGGATTGGAACACAAAACAGCGGTGTCTATCTGTTGAGCGATGATGGCCTTCGGCAGGTCTATCACTTTACGGAGGAAAATAGCCCATTGCTCTCCAACACCGTTTATGACATCGCTATCAATCACTCGAATGGCGAAGTCTTTTTCGCAACGGAAAATGGTGTCATCGGATTTTTCTCTACCGCTACCAACTTCGACAATGAAATGTCGAACGTGCGTGTGTTTCCCAATCCCGTGCGCCCCGATTACACCGGCAACATTACCATCGATGGCTTGGCCTACAACACCAGCGTGAAGGTTACCGATATCCAGGGAAACATTCTGTTTGAAACCGAAAGCGAAGGCGGCAGAGCTGTTTGGGATGGATTACTCAGTGATGGCAGCAAACCCGCCACCGGTGTTTACCTCGTGTATGTTTCAACCCCCTTGGGCACCGCAGATGAGGTGCGAAAAATCACCATTATCCGTTAAGTTTTTCACCACTTCCCGAACAACCCAATCAACGTACTACTTTTGCGTGCCTTTAAAGGAGTTGATTCTCATATTGCTCCTCGCGCATCATGAGCGATGAATTAAAGCATGAGTGCGGCATCGCGCTCCTTCGTTTGAAGAAACCTCTTCAACACTTCACCGAGAAATACGGAACAGCATTTTACGGCCTCAACAAGATGTACCTGCTCATGGAAAAGCAGCATAATCGAGGCCAGGATGGAGCGGGATTAGCGAATATCAAAATCGACATGCCTCCGGGCAAACGCTACATCAGCCGAGTTCGAAGCAACGACACACAAGCCATCCGCGATTTGTTTTCCAAAGTGATGTCACGCTTCGAAGATCTCGAGCGCTCACGTCCCGACAAACTCAGCGATATACCCTACTTGAGAGAAAACTACGCTTTTACCGGCGAACTTTTTCTAGGCCACTTGCGCTATGGAACCTATGGTGGAAACAGTATCGAAAACTGTCACCCGTTTTTGCGAGAAAACAACTGGATGACACGCAACCTTGTCGTTGCCGGAAACTTCAACTTAACCAATGTTGACGAGCTCTTCCAGCTCCTCATTGATTTGGGGCAGCACCCCAAGCAAAAAGCCGATACCGTAACCGTAATGGAAAAAATCGGTCACTTTTTGGATGAAGAAAACCAACTGCTTTTCGATCGCTTCAAACAAGAAGGACACGACAACAAAAAAATTACCGAGCTCATTTCTGAAAATCTAGACGTGCAACGCTTGCTTTCGCGTGCAACCCGTGACTTCGACGGAGGCTTTGCCATTGCCGGACTCATCGGCCACGGCGACGCATTTGTGCTGCGCGACCCTTCCGGTATTCGCCCGGCGTATTGGTACGAAAACGATGAAATTGCGGTTGTCGCTTCAGAGCGCCCACCCATACAGGCTGCTTTCAACGCGCCACTCGATGAAATTCGCGAGCTTGAACCGGGGCATGCATATATCATCATAAAAGACGCTTCAACCACTATCAAAAAGATTATCGAGCCCCGTGAAAAACGATCGTGTTCTTTCGAACGCATCTACTTCTCGCGCGGCAACGATGAAGCGATTTACCGCGAGCGGCAAGCCTTGGGAAGAAATGTAGTGCCGCAAATTCTGGAAGCGGTTAATTACGATCTCGAAAACACAGTCTTCTCATTCATTCCAAACACAGCAGAAATTGCCTTCTATGGAATGATGAAGGCGCTTGAAGATCATCTGAATGATGTCAAGGTTGCTGACATCAAAGCACTTGGCGACAACGCCACGATCGAAGCTATTGACGCCATCATTCGCAAGCGCGCACGCTTGGAAAAAATTGCGATTAAAGATGTGAAAATGCGCACATTCATCACTCAAGACAGCGCTCGTGATGAGATGGTCGCGCACGTGTATGACACCACACATGGCGCCGTAAAACGCGACGTCGATACTCTTGTGGTTATTGATGACTCAATCGTGCGTGGCACAACCCTGAAGAAGTCCATCATCAAAATGCTTGACCGACTCGGTCCAAAACGTATCATCATCGTTTCTTCAGCACCTCAGATTCGCTATCCCGATTGTTATGGCATCGATATGGCCAAGCTCGGCGATTTCATTGCGTTCCAAGCAGCCATTGCGCTGCACAAACAACGCGGCACCTATGATGAAGTAACAAGTCGTGTGCTTGAAAACTGTAGAACAGCACCGAATAAAGGAAATCACGTACAGGAAATCTACGCGGCCTTTACGCCCGAAGAAATTTCCGCTCAAATCGCAGCGCTAGTAACACCCGATAAGACCAACGCCAAAGTCGATGTCATATTCCAAACCATCGCAGATTTGCATCTCGCTTGTCCCGGACACTCCGGTGATTGGTACTTCAGTGGAAATTATCCTACGCCGGGCGGAAATGGCGTAGTCAATCGAGCGTTCATCAACTACA
The DNA here is from genome assembly GCA_046304755.1 of Flavobacteriales bacterium. Classification (GTDB taxonomy): domain Bacteria; phylum Bacteroidota; class Bacteroidia; order Flavobacteriales_D; family Sanyastnellaceae; genus JAIBBG01. Next base: position 12,888 of record JBKCDO010000187.1, on the reverse strand, counting down.
TGGAAGGGCGCAACGAACGGGCGTATTAAGCTTTCTTGAAAACAGGCACCGTGCTGCAAGGCTCTCCGAACATGATGCTTTTGGCAACGGGTTGCAGACGTGTTACTAAATACGCATAGGCAGATGCGGGTACCGGCTTGTTGCTACACCCCTTGATTACACAGCGTTTATCGCGGTATTGCTCCACATCGAGTAAGTCGATTGCGGATCTGAACAATGCGTTCTCCAACTCTTCTCTTCGACCTTGAAGAGCGGTTGTGGCAAGCCCCGACAACCGAGAAGCCACCAGCATAAAAGCCCATGGCTGAATAATGGCATCAGCACTACAGAAGTACGCAACGTGCTTCCCCTGATATACACTCCAATCGTTTTGTAAAATCCATTCGCGAAAATCCTTCTCCTTCAAGGCTAAGCCCTGCCACAACAAGGGTGCAATATCCAGCTCGACGCGTTCGCCGGTGGGATACATCTCTTCAAGATCAATCGTTACTAAACCGCTTGCCGCAACCTTATTGACGATCTCTTCCATAAGTGACAAGAATACTATGCCGTGCGCTTTTCAACAATGGTTTCGCGCAACATTTCTTCGCAAGTTGCAACCATCGCTGCCGTATCATAATGACACTCTGCGTACAACTCATCCTGCGTTCCATGCTCCACCAGGCGATCCGGAATACCCAGGCGTTTTACTTGAGACGTATAGCCATTGTCAACCATAAACTCAAGCACCGCGCTGCCCATACCGCCTTGCAAACATCCGTCCTCGACCGTGATTACATGCTTGAACTTTCCAAAGACTTCATGCAACATCAACTCATCGATGGGCTTTACAAATCGCATATCGTACAACGCTGCACTAATGCCGCGTGACTCCAATTCTTCGCAAGCCTTGAGCGCGTTATTACCCATAGGGCCAATGCTCAAAATGGCGATATCACTGCCGCTGCGAACCTTACGGCCGGTTCCGGGCTTTATCAACTGGAACGGCGTTTTCCATTCAGTCATCACGCCATTACCTCGTGGGTAACGAATTGAAAATGGTCCGTAGTTCTCGTACTGCGCTGTGTACATCATGTTGCGCAACTCGCTTTCATCCATGGGCGATGCAACAATCATGTTGGGAATCGAACGCATGTAGGCCAAATCGTATGCGCCGTGGTGTGTTGGACCATCAGCACCCACAAGGCCGCCGCGATCCAGACAAAATACAACCTGTAGCTTTTGAATGGCCACATCATGCACCACCTGATCATAGGCTCGCTGCATGAAAGAGCTGTAAATATTGCAGAACGGAATAAGTCCTTGAGTGGCCATTCCTGCGCTGAATGTCACCGCATGCTGCTCAGCAATTCCTACATCGAAAGCGCGATCAGGCATCGCTTCCATCATAAACTTCAACGAACAACCAGACGGCATGGCCGGTGTCACACCCACAATCTTTTCATTCTTCTCGGCCAACTCAATAATGGTGTGGCCAAAGACATCCTGATACAACGGGGGTTGTGGTGACTTGGGAACCACTTTCACAATTTCACCCGTTTCCTTATTGAAAATTCCCGGCGCGTGCCACTTCGTTGGACTGCCTTTCTCCGCGGGTTCATAACCCTTACCCTTCATCGTCACACAGTGAAGAATCTTCGGGCCCGGAATGTCTTTCAAATCCTGCAAAACCGCAGCGACATGCTCTACGTCGTGACCATCGATTGGCCCGAAGTATCGCCACTTCAGCGATTCAAACAAATTACTTTCTTTCACCAATGAAGACTTCAACGACTCAGATACCTTGTGCACAATTGATTGAGCGCTTGTTCCGAAAGTCGAGAGTTTTCCAAGCATATTCCATACTTCATCCTTCACCTTATTGTAGGTGTGAGACGTTGTAATGTCGGTGAGATATTCCTTCAATGCACCGACGTTTGGGTCAATGCTCATGCAGTTGTCGTTGAGAATTACCAGAATGTCAGCGTCAGCCGTTCCACCGTGATTCAACCCTTCAAAAGCCAAACCCGCGGTCATCGCTCCATCGCCAATCACCGCAATTACCTTACGTGATTCTTCCTTCTTCAACTTTGACGCTACTGCCATTCCCACGGCCGCACTGATAGAGGTAGACGAGTGACCCACACCAAACGTATCGTATTCACTTTCGCTGCGCTTAGGAAAGCCACTGATGCCTTTGTATTTGCGGTTCGTGTGAAACACCTCACGACGACCGGTCAAAATCTTGTGGCCATAGGCTTGGTGACCTACATCCCAAATCAATTGGTCGTATGGCGTATTGAACACATAATGCAGCGCAACAGTCATTTCCACGACACCTAGGCTAGCGCCGAAGTGACCGCCCTTCTCACTGACGATATCAACGATGTACTGACGCAACTCCTTGGAGAGCTGCGGCAACTGGTCTACACGCAATTGCTTGCGGAGGTCTTCCGGAGTATGGATATTGGCCAATAGTGGGCCCGGGATGTATTGATTACTCATGGTAAAGTGGCTGCAGTAAAATTGACGGCAGTATTCTTTAAAACAAAAACGGTCCTGTAAAGTTCGCCAAAAGAGACTATTCCAACCAAAGCGGCTTTGAAAAAACGCCCTATGCGCCAACGGTTGCTAAAATGCTTTCAAAAATTTCGCGGCCATCCGTGTTCTCTAATTCAAAGTCTGACGCGCGTTCGGGATGCGGCATCATTCCGAAAACATTACGTTGCTTGTTGCAGATTCCGGCAATATTGAGCACTGCTCCATTTGGATTCGACTCCTCTGTTGTTTCACCATCTTCATTACAGTAACGAAACAAGATTTGATCGTTGGCGATAATCTCTTTCATCTGCTCATCGGTTGCGTAGAAGCGGCCCTCACCATGGGCAATGGGAACTTTATACGCTTTCGAGAAATCCAGCCCGTGTGTGGGAAGCGCTGTTTTTGAAACGGGCTTCAGGAAAACATTCTTACAAATGAATTTGCGGCTTTCGTTGTGCAGCAGGGCCCCGGGCAACAATTTCGCCTCACACAGAATTTGAAATCCATTGCAAATTCCCATCACGTATCCGCCGTTTTCTGCGTGCTTAACTACCGCATCCATGATTGGAGAGAAACGCGCAATGGCACCGCTTCTCAAATAATCTCCGTAGGAAAATCCTCCCGGGATAAACACAAAATCAACCCCCTGCAAATCGGTGTCCTTGTGCCACAACTTGACAACATCCTGATGCATAATGTCGCGCAATGTGTAGACTAAATCTTCGTCGCAATTACTGCCCGGAAAAACAACAACACCGAATTTCATGGTTTTGATTTTGGTTCAAAAATACAACGGGCATGGATTTCTTTACCGCCAGGACGCAAAGAGAACTACGGAGAACTACGGACGCGTTCGAACTGCTAAAAGTATGCTCTTGATTTTTCTCTGCGAAACTGCGGTTAAATCAACCTCAGTGGTCAAGGCTCTTTTCCCACTTGCTGACGGCCACTGTGGCCACCGCATTGCCCACCACATTGGTTGCGCTGCGCCCCATGTCGAGCAGGTGATCAATGCCTAGCAGCAACAAAAGGCCCGCCTCGGGAATCTGAAACGATGAAAGCGTCCCGGCGATAACCACCAACGATGCCCGCGGAACACCGGCAATTCCCTTGCTGGTAATCATCAATACAAGCAACATCGTAATCTGCTGGTCAAAACTCATGTGAATGCCGTAGCTCTGTGCGATAAACAAACTGGCGAACGTCATATACATCATAGAGCCGTCCAGGTTGAAGGAATAACCCAGCGGCAGCACAAAACTCACAATGCGGTTTTTGCATCCAAAACGCTCAAGCTCCTCGAGCGTCTTTGGAAACGCCGCCTCGCTGCTTGCTGTTGAAAAGGCCAACAATAAAGGCTCTTTGATTCGGCTTACGAGTGTTTTTACGCGTTTACCCACCAACAAATACGCAGCAAACAAGAGCAACAACCACAACAACATCAACCCGAAATAAAACTCGCCGATGAACACGCCGTACGTTACTAAAACACCCAAGCCCTTCTTGGCTACAACAGCCGTCATCGCTGAAAAAACCGCGAACGGCGCGAAGTTCATGACATAACCTGTAATCTTCAGCATGACGTGTCCAACTGCATCCAACCCTTTAATAATGACTTCTCCCTTTTCACCCAAAGCAGCTGTGGCAACACCAAAAAACAACGAGAAAACCACAATCTGCAGAATCTCATTGCCCGCCATGGCCTCGATGACACTCTTCGGGAAAATGTGCGTAATCACGCCCTTGAGAGTCATGGCGGCCTTATCAATTCCCGTTGCCGCATCAGCAGGTGGAAGTTCGAGCTGCATCATTGTTCCGGGTTGAAACAGATTCACCAGAAGACACCCCAACAGCAGTGAAACGAATGATGCAGAAATAAACCACAACATCGTTTTTCCGCCGATTCTTCCCACCGCATTGATGTCGCCCAACTTGGCCACGCCCACAACAAGCGTTGAAAACACCAGTGGCGCAATAATCATCTTGATCAGTCGCAAGAAAATATCGGTCAAAATGGTGACTTGATCCAGCACACCGGCAAGACCCGGATGAATCGATCCATCAGCCCCTTGAGGGTAGCTACTGTTGAGCAACACACCCGTGAGTACGCCAATAATCAGCGCAATAAAAATCCATAGGGTCAGCTTGTTTGACTTTGTCATAAAAGGTAATTTCTTGAAGCCAAATTAAGGGTTTACGCGCACCTTGCGCACTACAGAGTCTTTCAGAAGTGCCGCGTTTTTATTGGCCAATTGGCCGCAGGCTGCATCGATGTCTTTCCCACGCGAACGACGCACATTCACCACCAGGTTTCGTGATTCCAAGAACTTCGCAAACGCATCCACACGCTCCGGACTTGCCTGCTGATATTCACCGTCATCAATCGGGTTATATTCGATGATGTTGATCTTCACCGGCAAATGCTTGCAGTAATTCGCTAATTCTTGCGCGTCCTTTATTGAATCGTTGAAGTCTTTAAAAATGATGTACTCGAACGTTACGCGAGTACCGGTTTTCTCATGAAAATACTTCAGCGCATCCGAAAGCACCGAGAGGTTGTTGCTTTCATTGATGTCCATGATTTTGTCTCGCTTCTCATCATTGGCCGCGTGCAGCGATAGCGCCAAGTTGAACTTCACGCCGTCATCACCCAATTTGGTAATCATCTTGGCAACACCGGCAGTGCTCACGGTGATGCGCTGCGGTGACATGCCCAAACCTTCCGGTGAGGTAATCTTTTCGATTGAGCCAAGCACTTGTTTGTAGTTGAGCAGCGGCTCGCCCATGCCCATGTAAACAATATTGGAAAGTGGAATGTTGTAGCGCTCCTCGGCCATGCGCTTGAGGTAAACTACCTGATCATAAATTTCACCGGCCGTAAGATTGCGTAGCATTTTTAGCCTGCCCGTAGCGCAGAAGGCGCAAGACAAACTACATCCTACTTGAGAAGAAATACAGGCCGTCATGCGGGACGCTGTTGGTATCAAAACACCCTCCACCACTTTGCCCGGCTCCACCTCAAACGCGCACTTAATGGTGCGGTCCGAGCTTGTTTGCTCATCCGCCAAACGAATTGTTTCCAGCTTAAAGTGAGTTGAGAGCAAATCACGAGTAGCTACCGAAAGATTCGACATTTGATCAAACCCCGAAGCCGACTTTTTCCAAAGCCACTCCATCACTTGCTTCGACCTGAACTTTTTCTCACCGTGCTGCTCAAAAAACAGGGCAAGCTCCTCAGTCGAAAGCGAACGAATATCAGGTAGTCCGGAATTCATGATTGTGTCGCGAAGATACGACACCGTAGGTGCCGATTAGGCTTGCTTCTTAAAGACAAAGCGATAGGTAATCACCTTTCCCTCACTTCCCGACTCCGTGTCGAGCTTAATCTTCGTCAACTTCTTGACCACATACTCGGTCAACTGCGTGCTCGTGGAATTGATGTGAACGATTTGAATCCGACCGGTCTCATCAATTTTGAAACTGACTTCGACCAAACCGTCCATGTTGGGTTGATCCGGATCCTTAACTTGCTGCTGCCTTTGTGTGGAAGAGTCCCGCTGGGCTGAAACAACACTTGGAGAAACGAAGCAAACAATTGCAAGAATCAACGCCATTCGAACCAGTCGCGCAAACCGCAGCGCCATAAGCCCCTTGTCTTTGAAAAGGGACCCTGATATTTCTTTTGGTCGGTAGTTGGTCATTTCAAGCGGTTTCGAACTATTATCGCTTCCGTTTCCTTTAAACAATTCGCATGAAAAACGGTTTACTCGCACTGCTTATTACAGTTTGTTCTTTAAACGCCCTATCACAAGTAGTGCCAGACACCACGAATATAACCATTGGCGACAAAACCATCATTGTCATTGACAGTAACCCGACAAAATCTCAGACCGCTCCATCAGAAGACAACCCCGAGGCCATCGATGAATTCGAAGTCGAAGACCAGAAGCTGCAGCTCACGCATTTTGCAGGTGTTGATTTGGGGTATTGCCGATTATTCGATGAATCCAACAATCCGCAACGCGACTCGGCAACCGATTGGCTTTCCCTGAACCCCTCACGCTCCATAAGCTGGAGACTTAACCTGCTCGAACAAAAAATCCGCATCTATCATGACTACATCGGAATTCTGACCGGTTTTTCAATTGCCTACAATGGATACGGTTTTCAAAATAATATCGACCTGGCCTCAACAGATTCCCTGGGAACTTTTGGTGCTGCGGTTGACCCCGCTGCGCGACAGTACCAGAAAAACAAACTTCGAACAACGGGGTTGCAAGTCCCGGTGATGCTCGAATTCAACAGTAGTTCAAATCCCAAGAAACACTTCCATCTAGCCATGGGTGTGCAGGCCGGTTGGGTAGCAACCTCTATCCATAAGCAAAAATGGGAAAACGAACTCGGGCGTTTCACATCCCGCCGACGCGACGATTTCAATATTCAGCGCTATACGCTTGATCTGGCGTTTCGTGTCGGATACAACAAAACTTCCTTCTTCTTGAATTACGGCTTACAGCCATTATTCGAAAAACACGTTGGAACGAAAGTCTTTCCTGTTGTATTCGGAATCCAACTCACGCAATTTTAAACATAGATGATTTGATCATCGGAGACCGGCGATTCACCTTTGAAGCACTGGAGCAGACGTGCAACGGTGACCACATCCTTCTTGCAATAAACCTCAATGCGATCCAGGTTTTTTTCTTCGTAATAGACCGACCGAACCTGGCTTCCATCAATGTCATCCTTCGGCGTCGGGATGCCAAACACTTTGGCCAACACCTTAATGGACGTGTAATTTTTAAAGTCACCAAACTTCCACAACTCCATGGTGTCGAGATGTGCAACCTCCCACGGTTTCTTGCCGGCGATATCCAACAACTGAGGCAGCTTCACGCCTTGAATCAGCATGCGCCGACAGATATACGGAAAGTCAAACTCCTTTCCGTTGTGCGCACACAACAGGCGAAACGGATGGTTGGTACGGGTCTCCAACAACGCGCTAAAGTCCGCCAGCAATGCGTGTTCATCATGGCCGTAGAAAGATGTTACACGTAAAACACGCTCTTGCAAACGCGTCGAAAAATACCCTACACTGATGCAGATAATCTTTCCAAACTCAGCGTAAATACCCGCTTCCGAATAGCTTTCTGCAACCGTAGTCCCGTGCTTTTCGCGGCTGTAGCGGCTCTTATCCTCCCATAGTTTTTGAAAATCGGCATCAAGCCCATCAAAGGCTGACTCTTGAGGCACCGTTTCAATGTCGAGAAACAACACCTCCTCCATTCGCAGTTGATCCAACATAAATCAATGGTTTTTTTAGTACAACACTATTCCGGGTGAACCGAATACGGGAATGTCCATCAAATCGTCATCCGCCATGGTCGGTTCGTAAACAAACTTCTTGTCGAAAATGCGATCGCCCAGATAATAACTAATCCAATAACGATGACTCAATTTCAACGAATCAGGAAGCAATAATTCGAAAGGCTTGAAGGACTTTGCCGGTATGTCATTGAGTAAAAAGCGCAGCGTGGCCGTTTGCTTTTCTACACCTTCCAATTTGCCTTCACCGGAGGCATTGACGATAACCGTTTCCAGAGGTTCAGGACGGTCGTTAATGACAAACACCTGCCAGTTATCCCGATTGGGCACAAACGCTATATACACTCCTTCCACGGGAGTCATTTCGATATCTTTCTTCATAATGAACGTATTCCTTGTTGCTCGAGCATTGCCAGCGCAATGTCAATGTAGGTGTACAAATCTGCGGGGATGTGACGAATGCGTTCTTTAGACTGGTGGTGGCCAATGCGCACAACCATCAACTCCAACTCCGGGAGACAGATGACATACTGCCCGCGCATGCCACGACACATGTACATCGACTTTCCCCTGTGGGTTCCCAGCCACCATTGCCAGCCATACCAATCGCACACCTCGCCCTTCTCATCCGGAATCATCACAGGTGTGAGCGCCTGACGCACAAATTCGGGAGATATTAATGTATCCCCTTGGTGTATTCCGCCATGCATAAACAACGATCCGATTTTCGAGAAATCGCGCGCTGTTGCATACAAGCCACTGAAGGTTTTTTCGATGCCATTTTCCCGATCTAAATTCCAGTAAGCGTCCTGCTCGGCACCGATTTGTTTCCAAAGTTTTTCTTGCAGATAAGCGGAGGGTGATTTGCCGGTTGCCTTTTCAATGATTAACCCAAGCAAAACCGTGTTTCCTCCCTCGTAAGCCCATAGTATTCCGGGATTGCGCTCAACCGCATAGGCCATCGTCTCTTCCTTCAAATCGTCGCCAAAGTAGGCGCGAGCCATATAGCCAAATGGACTGCTATACGATTCACCAAATGGAATTCCGCTGGTCATAGTCAACAGATGCCGTATGGTTAGCGATGCATTCATTCCACCGGAGAATTCAGGTAAAAAATCACTAACGGGTTGATCAACACTTTGAATCAACCCATCATCCAGCGCACAACCTATCAACAACGCCGTCACACTCTTCGCCATTGAAAACGAGTTAGTGAGCGTCGTTGAATCGCCCTCCCAATAGCGTTCGAAAAACAACGAATCACGCCAATAGACCAGATACGCAGATGTTCCGAGAGAATCATTCCACGTGGCATACTGCTCCGGAAAAGTGACCGATTGCATCGAGGAATATTTTATAGGAAAATCAACTGCTCCATGCTCAATTTTTCGCACATCAAACAGCTCCATGTCATCAATATCCGGTGACTTTTCTCCCACTAAATAGGTCTTTCGAATGCCCTGAAGGAGGTAGGCGTTTCCTGTCGCATACAGCGAGATTACTGCGATTACGAGCAATGAAATGATTCCGATAAAAATGCGCTTGAGTAATTGCATCTCTGATTTTTTGAGCAATTTAGGTCGTTGCTGTGGCTTCCGTATTCCTCAGAGGAATAATCCGGAGAAAAATTGCGCATTCTGATTTTTCTCAACCAACTTGCGGCCATGAAAATCGAACCCGGAAAACGCGTGTCTGTTCATTACATTCTGTATGCCGACGGACCTGAAAAAGAACTCATCGAAGAAACCCGTCACGACGACCCCATGATCTTCACGTTTGGTGAAGACCCCATGCTCCCCAAATTTGAGCAAGCGCTGCTGGGATTGGCCGTTGGCGATAAATTCACCATTGCCATTCCATCCGCTGAAGCGTATGGTGACGAGCAAGAAGCGCTTTTCATCGAATATCCCAAAAGCACGTTTATTGAAGAAGGTGAACTTGATGAAGAGTTGTTTCAAGAAGGAGAGATTATTCCATTAGAAAGCCCCGAAGGTGATATCATCGAAGGTGTTGTGTGTGAAGTAAAATTGAACTCCATTGTACTCGACTTCAACCACCCACTCGCAGGTGAAGACCTGCTTTTTGAAGGAGAAGTGGTGGAGATTGCCTAAATTCATAGTGTTCTGTTCACAAGACCTTTCTTGGGTGTTGACAGGTTCCGTTTCAATTCCTTACTTCGCACAGCATGGGAAAGTCACCGTTTAAAACTTCCGCCAATACCATTTCCTCCATCTCCACTGTGATTGGAATCACGCTCGTGCTCGTGCTTGTGGGAACATTGCTGATTGTTGCGCTGCTCGGTAGTTCTGTCACAGGACACTACCGCGGACAAGTTGTTGTGCAAGTCATGATGGCTGATGACATCGCCGAGGAGGAAATTCAACACCTCAAAAAACAAATCGAAGGAGAACCCTTTGCTGCCCAAGTCAGCTACCTATCCAAGCAAGAAGCTGCCGCTATGATGGAGGAAGAACTGGGTGAAGAATTCGTCGATTTTCTAGGTTACAATCCGTTACCTGCGTCGCTTGATATTCACATTAAACCCGAGTTCAGCAAAGAGGAAAACATCGCTTCAGTAGTAGCCGGGTTGGAAAAAAATCCTGCTGTAAATGAGGTCGTCTTTCAACACGACTTACTGCGACAGATGAACGCCAACTTGAGCAAATGGAGTTTGGGTATATCGCTGGTTGGTATCGTATTGCTCATCATCGCGATTGTACTCATTGTGAATACCATTCAACTCGCGATTTTTTCCCAGCGCTTCATCATTAAGAGCATGCAACTGGTTGGTGCCACCCACTGGTTTATTCAAAAACCCTTCATGAAACGGGGGTTGTGGTTTGGCTTTCTGGCATCGCTGTTATCCCTCATGATCATTTTTATTCTGCTCTACATCTTTCGTGGAGAGCTACAAGATGTCATTGTGATTCTTCAAGAAAAGCAAAGACTTCTGGTGCTCATGAGTGGCGTGATGATAATCGGACTGTTCCTCTCCGGTGTTGCTACGCTCTATGCTGTGAATCGATTCATCCGAACCGAGTCGTCGAAACTCTACTAAAAGTGAACGATTCCCGTATTTCCTTTGTTTGAGAGCTATGCAGCATTCTTCGAAAAAAACAGCAGTCCTGCTGGTCAATCTCGGTTCGCCGGATAGTCCAAAACCAAATGACGTTTTTTCCTACCTCACTGAATTTCTCAATGATGACCGCGTGATTGATATCAATTGGCTCGGTCGAAAAATCCTAGTCAACGGCATTATTGTGCCCTTCCGTCATCGCAAGAGCGCGAAAGTGTACGAAGAGCTATGGACTGAAAACGGCTCTCCGCTTATCTACTACGGCAATCGCTGCAAACAACTGTTGCAAGAGCGCTTTGACCAACAATCTGAAAGAAACGTGAAGGTGTTTTTGGGGATGCGCTATAAAAACCCTTCTCTTGAGTCCGCCCTGACAGAAGTGGTGAAATGGAACCCGGACAAACTCATGATTATTCCGCTATTTCCTCAGTATGCCTCAGCCAGCACCGGCTCGGTCATCGAAAAATGCATGCGTATTCTGCGCGACCTGTGGGTATTTCCGGAGATTCAAATTGTGAATCAATTCTGGGATCACCCGGGTTACCTGAACGCTTTTGCTAACCGTGCAAAGGATTTCAAGACGAGTGATTACGACCATATCATTTTTAGTTTTCACGGTTTACCTGAACGGCAGCTGGATAAGATCTATGATGATCGGATGTGCCGAAATCACTCGTGCGATCATGAGATTAACGATGAAAACAAACTATGCTACAAAGCCACGTGCTATGCTACTGCAAGAGAGATTGCGCAACGATGTGGGATTCACGCAGAGCAATACACGGTTGCCTTTCAATCGCGGTTGGGCAAAGGCTGGATAGAGCCTTTCAGTGATGAAGTCATTGAAAAATTAGCCAAGCAGGGCGCAAAAAAACTACTTGTATTTTCCCCTGCCTTTGTGGCTGATTGTCTGGAAACAACCATTGAAATCGGAGAAGAGTACCAAGAACTTTTTGAAAAACATGGTGGCGAACACGTTCAACTTGTTCCAAGTCTTAACGATGGAGCCGATTGGATCGACACGCTGGAAGACATGGTGAAGTCACGCTGTTAGTCTTTAAACCACGAAGCATACATTACGTAATTGTTGGCGATTCGCTGCACCTCGCCTTCAAACAGCTCCTTGCTAATTTGCTTCACTTTCTTCGCCGGTACACCTGCGTAAACACTCCCGCTTTCGACGTGCGTGCCCTCCAGTAAAACTGCGCCCGCCGCGATAATGCTGTTGCTTTCTACAACGCAGTTGTCCATCACAATACTGCCCATGCCGATGAGCACATTATCGTGAATGGTGCAACCATGCACTAGCGCATTATGCCCGATTGACACATTGTTGCCGATAGTTGTTGCTGCCTTTTGATACGTGCAATGAATCACGGCGCCATCCTGAATATTCACTTTGTTGCCCATCGTAATACTGTTGACGTCACCACGCACCACAGCATTAAACCAAACACTGCACTGATTACCCATCTTTACGTTGCCGACAATCGTCGCGTTTTCAGCGAAGTAACAATCCTCGCCGAAGACCGGACCCTCTCCATTCACCGCTTTAATTAAGGCCATTATTTTTCACCTCCCCTTTGTTCATTAGTTGAAAAATCGCGCGTTACCGAAAGGTTAAGCCCGATATTTTTGCTCAAACTTAAATCACAATTCAATGAAAAAAGTAGCTTTCCTTTTCATGAGCGTAGCAGTGCTCGCTCTCGCATCTTGTTCTAAAGAAGGTCCTGCCGGTCCTGCCGGTGCAACAGGTCCTGCAGGTCCCGCCGGTCCCGCCGGTGCTGCCGGTGACGACGCATCTTTCACCGTTAACCAAGTAACTATTGCTGTTGCTGATTGGGCTGGTGGAACGTATGTTGAGTTCCCTGCTGACTTCATCAACGCTGACATCTACGAAGAAGGTATGGCAATCGCCTACATTCAGGATGATTTCGGTTACTGGAATGGTCTTCCTTCACAGTGGC
>JBKCDO010000186.1:0-2341 GCA_046304755.1 Flavobacteriales bacterium | reverse complement strand
TATGTTAGGTCGGACAGGGCGTGTTCGACGCAGCAAATCTTTGGTTCAGTCAAAAACGGGGTTCATTCCCAAGAGGCATATTTATGCCGAATCGGAGAAGGTCCACTTCATGGAAAAACACGCCACCTTTGACGTGAGCGGTTCTTTTTCTACAGCATAAGATTCCCATAAAAAAATTGCCGACCTGCAGATTTGGCTCGACTACCTTCTTTGAGGTATTTTTGTGCCCCCGAAATATTATTTAGAAATAATCTAAATAGAAACGAAACGGGTGAACTGTTCAGCTATTCAGAAGGTTATTAAACTCGAAAAAGATGATTAAAGTAGCAGAAAGTGCCAAGCAGCAAGTTGCACACTTGCTTCAATCGGAAAACCATCCGGAAGGATCCTTCGTGCGCGTGGGCGTGGAAGGTGGCGGATGCAGCGGACTCATGTATCAACTCAAGTTCGACCATGAGATGAAAGAGGGTGATCAGGTGTTTGAAGACAATGGTGTGAAAGTCGTTGTCGATCGCAAGAGTTTCCTTTACCTCGTTGGTACCGAACTCGAATACACGGGAGGATTGAACGGGAAAGGATTTGTGTTCAAAAATCCCAATGCCAGCCGCACGTGCGGATGTGGTGAAAGTTTTTCCATCTAAACACAACAACGGAGATTATGGCCTACGAAGGAGATGAGTTGTTGGACAGTGTAACGTCGAAAGAATACGAGTTCGGCTTTACGACCAATATTGAATCAGACAAGGCACCCGCCGGTTTGAATGAGGACATCATTCGACTGATATCAAAGAAAAAAGAAGAGCCCGAGTGGCTGTTGCAATGGCGCCTGGAAGCATTTGCTATCTGGCAAAAAATGACAGAGCCCGAATGGGCGCATGTGCATTACACCAAGCCCGACTTTCAAGCGATATCCTATTATGCCGCACCCAAGCAGAAGAAGCAGCTCAACTCGCTGGACGAGCTCGACCCGGAGATGCGCAAGACGATGGATCGTCTGGGAATTTCGCTTGAAGAGCAAAAACGATTGAGCGGCGTGGCGGTAGATTTTGTGATGGACTCAGTTTCGGTTGCCACTTCATTCAAAGAAAAACTCGCCGAGCTGGGAATCATTTTCTGTTCGATGAGCGAAGCCATCAAAGAACATCCGGAACTCGTTCGCAAATACATTGGAAGCGTAGTTCCTCGCACCGATAATTTTTACGCAGCATTGAACTCAGCCGTCTTCACCGATGGTTCGTTTTGCTATATCCCGAAAGGGGTGCGCTGCCCCATGGAACTGTCTACTTACTTCCGCATCAACGAAGGAGGTACGGGTCAATTTGAACGCACGCTCGTTGTTGCCGACAGCGAAAGCTATGTAAGCTACTTAGAAGGATGCACGGCGCCGCAGCGTGACGAAAACCAACTACACGCAGCGGTGGTTGAGCTCATCGCCATGGACAACGCCGAGATCAAATACAGCACGGTGCAGAACTGGTATCCCGGCGACAAGGAAGGTAAAGGCGGCGTGTTCAACTTCGTGACCAAGCGCGGCATGTGTGAAGGTGTGCATTCGAAAATCAGCTGGACACAAGTCGAAACGGGAAGCGCGGTGACGTGGAAATATCCGTCGTGCGTGTTGAAAGGTGACCATAGCGTCGGCGAGTTTTACTCGGTAGCTGTGACGAATAACTTCCAGCAAGCCGACACCGGAACGAAGATGATTCACCTGGGTCGTAACACGAAGAGCACGATAATTTCGAAAGGCATCAGTGCCGGACAAAGCCAGAACAGTTATCGCGGGTTGGTGCAAATCAACAAGCATGCATCGAACGCGCGCAACTTTTCTCAGTGTGATTCCTTGCTGATGAGCGATCGATGCGGAGCACACACGTTCCCGTATATCGAAGTGAAGAACAACAGCGCTAAGGTGGAGCACGAAGCAACAACCTCGAAGATTGGCGAAGACCAGATCTTCTATTGTCTTCAGCGCGGCCTCGATGAAGAACAAGCCATCAGCATGATTGTAAACGGATCCGCGAAAGAAGTGCTGAACAAGCTGCCGATGGAGTTCGCGGTGGAAGCACAGAAGCTGCGGGCGATATCACTGGAGGGGAGCGTGGGGTGAGTACGAAGGGCGAAGGGCGAAGGGCGAAGGGCGAAGGGCGAAGGGCGAAGGGCGAAGGGCGAAGGGCGAGGGGCGAGGGGCGAAGGGCGAAGGGCGAGGGGCGAAGGGCGAAGGGCGAAGGGCGAGGGGCGAAGGGCGCCCCTCGACTTCGCTCGGGGACCGGGTTGTTCGCGCGCCATAGAGGCCTCGGCTTCGCTCGGCCGGCGCGGGCGGTCCCAATACGAAGTTGAGGAC
>JBKCDO010000185.1:0-3531 GCA_046304755.1 Flavobacteriales bacterium | reverse complement strand
GTCGTAGTTGACGAATGCGACAGTTTGGAAATGAAAATCATTCTTCGCAAAGCATGCCGTGAGCGCGGCATCCCGGTGGTCATGGATACAAGCGATTCACTCATGCTCGATGTAGAGCGCTTCGATCTAGAACCGGAGCGTCCGATATTTCATGGACTGGTACCTGAAGAATTGCTCCAGCAGGAAGACTCTCCGCAATGGCGGGCGGCACTGTTTCAGGCCATTGTCCAGCCGCAAGAAGCGAGTGCACGTGCATTGCAATCGCTTGGAGAAATTGGCAAAACAATCACCACCTGGCCGCAGCTGGCATCCGATGTGGCGATGGGTGGAGCATTGACCGCCAAAATCGTAAAGGAAATTCTCATCGGATCCACCATTCCATCGGGCAGAATGCGCCTGGATATCGTATCTCATTTCTCCGGCCATGCTCAATTCCAACAAATCCAGTCGATGAAGCATGTCTGAGGTGGTGGGTACATACCGAATTCAAGCATTCAAAGCCATCGATCAGCCACAAGAGTGCACCCGATTTTACGAAGGTCATACGGGAGTGCTCACCGAACTTGGCATTAAAAACCTGAATTCTGCGCAACCATCTTGGATGACAGATCCTCATGTCTATGTGCTCATCGCAACGGATGAAGACGATGAGGTGGTGGCAGGACTTCGTGTGCATCACTACTGCTCGTTGGAACAAACGCTTCCCTTGGTCGATGCCATAGGCCCGCAGGATCCTAACATAAAAGGCATCATTGAGCAATCACTTCCGGAAGGAACGGCGGAGGCTTGCGGTTTGTGGAGCGCTAAGAAAGTTTTCGGCAAAGGCTTGACACCCTTGCTGTGCATCGCTGCAATTCCCGTTATGCGGCACATTGGATTATCCAATTTCTTCTGCTTCGCAGCGCCCTATACGGAGAAAATGATCAAGACCAACGGGCTCATTGAAGTGGCAGAGATTGGCGATCAAGGAAGACTTCCCTACCCCACAAAAGATTTCATCTCCGTGGTGCTGCGCAACCCGGACATTCATACCATGGCTTATGCAGAGCCCTACAACCGCGAACGTGTTTTTGATTTGAGCAAGGATCCTGTCCAAATGAAAATGGAATCCTGTCCGCGCGGTTTACTGGAGGTGTATTACGACCTGCGATTAAAAAAAACGCACGAACACGCCTTTTCCTGAAACTAATTTGTGAATAACCGTATAAGGTGCATTCAACTGTTACTGAATGACACCACGATTATCCATGCTAGTGTTGCTTTTCCTTATAGGACGGGCATTTTCGGCGTATAGCTCTTCCGATGAGGAAGGCGCTCGCTTATTAAACACCTGCCGCGTCTACACGGGCACTCCCTCTGACGATGTGGCGCAAGTGGCTGCTTCAATCGCCTTCGACCCTCTGACCGGTGGCGTGCCGAATCTGGGGCTCACAGATCACTGGCAATACGTTCGATTTGATGTGCCAGCCGGCGACTATGCGACACATTGCTTCGTAGGCAACAGCTCTATCGACTTCATGGAACTGTATGATATCACCGGGCAACCTGCATTGATCGAATCAAAAGGAAGTGCAATGCCCGGCAAGGGTGCAATGCCAACACCTTCAGGCTATGCGTTCAAGCTGCAACGCAACCCGGGAATCGAACAACACTACTTGCTTCGCTTGAAATCAGGCAAGCAGTTGATTGCACCCATTAGCGTTGGCAGTGACTTGCAGATTATTCAAAAAGCGGGTAGTGAAGATTCCATGATGTCGCTTTACTTCGGCATTATCGCAGTACTCTTTTTCTACAACCTCTTTCTGGCCATTGCTACCAAAGAAAAAGGCTACGCCGGCTATTCCTTCTATTTACTTTCCATCGCACTGACGCAAGCCGTATTGTTTGGATATGGCAATATTTACTTATGGCCCGGCAGCAGCTGGCTCGGCCAACATGCCGTGCACCTCATGGGCGCTATCAGCGGTATTACTACCATCTACTTTGCAATCAACTTCCTGCGCCTTAAATACTATACACCTGTCATACACAAGATACTGCTGGGCTATGCCGCTCTCTATTGTATAAGTCTCTTATTCTGTTTCGCAGGTCAAAGCATCATCAGCTATAACCTCATCAATTTCTGCGCAGCGTCTTCCGTCTTGCTGATTATTGCTTCCGTCAAGGCCAAACGTAAAGGCAATCGTTCAGCCGGCTTCTTCCTGTTGGCCTGGTCTGTATTCATCATCGCCTGTACGATTTTCGCAATGAAGGATTTTGGAGTACTCCCCTACACTGCTTGGACAGTGTATGCGCTTCCCTTCGGTTCGGCTATCGAAGGCGTCTTGCTATCGTTTGCCCTCGCCGATAAAATCAACCTGTTGCGCAAGGAAAAAGAAGATGCGGATGCCCAGCGATTGAAGACCATTCAAACCCAGAATGAATTACTGGAGACCAAAGTGCAACAGCGCACCGCCCAGCTGGAAGAAGCAAAAGACTATATCCAGTCGCAGTATGACGATTTGCGCATGACCCAAAAGCAGCTGATTGAATCCGAAAAACTTGCAGGACTTGGTCAAATGACTGCAGGGATTGCGCACGAACTCAACAACCCCATCAACTTTGTTTCTTCCAACGTTGCACCCTTGCAGCGTGATATAGAAGATTTGCTTTCGATCATTGACAGTTATGAATCCTTGGGTTCAACACCCTCGGAAGAACAACTCAATAACCTCAAGCAAAAAAGCAAGGAGCTCGACATTCAATTCTTGCGCAAGGAAATTCATCAGTTGCTCAAAGGCATTGATGAAGGTTCTAAGCGCACGGCTGAGATTGTGCGAGGCTTGCGCATTTTCGCTCGCACCGATAAAGACACCCTTATTCCGGCCAATATCAATGAGTGCATCAACTCGACCATTGTGGTAATGAAAGGAGTGACCAAAGGTCAGGTTACCATTCACAAAGACATGCGTGAGGATATGCCCGATGTGGAATGCTTCCCGGGTAAACTCAACCAAGTGATTGCCAACTTGATTTCCAATGCCATTCAAGCTACGCGCATTCCCGGAAGAACCACGGAGAACCGTGAAATACACATACGATCAACATTCGACAACGACTATGTAACCATCGCCGTTAGAGACAACGGATGTGGCATTGATGCGCAAGACCTCGAGAAAATCTTCGTACCCTTCTACACTACGAAAGCTGTTGGCGAAGGAACGGGACTCGGGCTATCGATTGCCCGCGGAATTATGGATCAGCACATGGGCAAAATCGAGGTCAATACCGAGCGAGGTAAAGGCACCGAGTTTATCCTACATTTGCCTCGAAACCGCAATCAAGCCACCAACCAAGCTGCATAGTGCAGAAGCCTTACAGCATATTGTATCTCGACGACGAGGAGCAAAATCTGCTCTCGTTTCAGGCATTGTTTCGCCGCACGTATAACGTGTATACCACCACCAGTGCACACGAAGCGGTGGAGATTCTCAACAGCCACGAGATTCAGGTTATTTTTTCTGACCAAAAAATGCCGGATGTCAGTGGTGT
>JBKCDO010000184.1:0-7837 GCA_046304755.1 Flavobacteriales bacterium | reverse complement strand
CTTTTGAGGTTCGGTGGAAGCGATTATCCAACAAGAAGATTTCCACATCAGAGAATTGCATTTGAGAAGTGGTTCCCAGTTCCGCCGGTGATGTCCCAAGGCCAAAGGATGGATTCGGCCAGAAGTTTTTAAACGCATTCAGTGTCCAGTCTTTGTGGATGTAAGATCCATTGGCATCGTTTGGCCCAAAGTCGTGATCATCCCAAATGGCGATGTTTGGACAGAAGCGCATGAGGTTCTGAATTTCTTTTACCGAACGAGTATGGCGATAGCGGTGCAGAATACTATGGTAGGAGTCAAGGTCGGCTTCACGCAAGTAGATGTTATCTCCCAGCCACAACATGAGATCCGGTTTTTTCTTGGTAATGGTGTCGAAAATCTGATAATCGCCACCGTAGGGATCACCGGGTCGGTCATAAGCGGATTCATTGATAAAGGCACAACTTCCAATGGCCATAGTGAAGTCAGGTGCTTCCTTGCGAAATTGCCAAAGCTCTTGCGTTTTCAAGGTGTAGGCTTTTGAAGAGGCATAGCCGCTGGGCTCATCAATGAAGACGCGATACGAGTAGGTAGTGCCGGGCTCCAAATCAGTGACTTCTAACACGCAGCTGAAGCCCAATTCTACCCGTGTTTGTCCTTTGAAGTAGCGCTCAGGGGCCTTGCTTCCCGGAATACTAACTGCCACAGCAACGGGATCCTCTTGATCGGTACCTAGCCAAATGCGTGCAGAACGCATACCCACATAGCCCAGCGCGTGATTGACTTGTCCGAGAAGTGATTGGCTAAAGACAGCAATTGTGACTGCAACAATCAGGGATTTAAGTTGTGATTTCATGCGAATAATCGATAGTGAAAACGACGGTTGTCTTTAAATTGCCGTCGCTTAATTACCGCAAAAGTGAGAAATCAGTAGCGATTTATGCTTGCCTCCTTAAAATTCATATTGACGCTGATATTACTTGGTGCATTCCGAGTGCTGTTTGGACAGTTAAGCTCAACGGGCTGCGAGGGATTGACCAGCTACACGGATGGCCAACCCAACGATCCCATCTATTATTTTCCCACAGGGCAATTGGGTGAATTGACCGTTGTCCCGGAAGTTGCCGGAAGCTCTTTCAATTTTGTTTGGTACCGCTTCACAACCGGCAGTTTCAATTGGACGTCCTATCTAACCGAAAACAATCAGGCTTCATCGACAATCAGCAATCTGCAGCCGGGAGCTTATTTTGTTTCAGTGCGCAACAGCAGCAACGTCATCGTTGGTTGCTATCGTGCCTGGATTGCGCAGATTCTGCAGGAACCTTCGGTGGACGTGCAGCCGATTCCCTCAAACTGTGTCGGTCCTATTGCTCTTTCGGCAACGTTTACGCCCGGACAGATAACTCCCATAAGCAATCTGCCTCAATCGCAATTGGTCATAGATGCCAACACTCAGATTACGGTTTGCTTTACAGGAACGCATACCTACGTCAGTGATTTAGGATTTTATTTAAAGGGACCAAGTTCATGCGGAAGTCCAACCTTAGCCTTAATGCCTAACCCCGGCGGGGCGTGCAACCCGTCAAACAACTTTACCAACTTTTGTTTTTCGACTGAATCAACGAACAACATAAATGTTTGTTCGGGCGTCAATGGACTCTCAGGCACCTACGGAACGTATGGTCCAACCGCAACCCCCGTCAATTGGTCAGGTATCTATGGATGTGATGCCATGAATGGTGGTTGGACGGTGCAGGTTTACGACTGCGTGGGTATCGACGTTGGGACATTGACCGATGCGACGATCACTTTTGTAGGTTTCGATTTGTGTGGTGCCTCCCAAACAATTAGTTACACGACCCCTCCAAATTTCTCATCAAACATTGCTGATAATTCGTGCAGCGCTGCTTCCGCTTCCAGCTTTAATGTGGCGCCGGCATTTGCTCCGGCAATTTTAAACTGCTCCTTCGGCTATGAGTGGAATAGTAATCCGTATGTCTACATCCCGGACTCTACCACATCGCTGAATATTTCTTTAAATTCTCTAACGGATGCCCAGGGAAATCCAATCGCCTGGCAGAATATTGATTTCACCCTCGATATTACCGTCAATTGCGATGAAAATGCTTCGCTAAATGATTGCTTTGGCGGTAATCAAAGCGATACGGAAACGTATGTGAATATTCCGCAAACGCAATCGGTCATCACGCCAATGGCGCCTATCTGCGCCGAGGATGGTGTGGTTCAATTAACCGCTGACATTGCCGGAGGAAATTGGTCAGGGCCCGGTATCACTGACGCTTTGTTGGGAACGTTTGATCCAACGCTCACAGGGGAGGGTTTCTTCGACATTCAACTGAGCTTCGCCGATCCTTGTATCCTTCCTGATACGGAAACACTGGAGGTCGGAGTGTTGCCCAATCTCACGGTCAACTTTCAGGATGATGTTTGTGAAGATACCCCTGCATTCGATTTGATGGCTTCAACAGTCGGCGGTGTTTATTCCGGACCGGGAATTGTCGATCCCAATTTGGGTACGTTCGATCCTGCTTTAGCCGGTGTGGGTGCGCATGTGATTACGTACACTTCCGGTACTATTTGTCCGATAACCCTAAACGAGACCGTGAACGTACAACCCTTGCCTGTGCTCACTATTTCGCCTGACAGTGATGTTTGTCCCGGAACAACTTTTTCGTTGAGCGCTACAGGGGCAGACAGCTACTTGTGGTCACCCGCAACGAATCTGGATGATGCAACAAACGCTAATCCTCAAGCGACCGTTGAGGCTCCAATAACCTATACGCTGGTTGGGACATCCGTTTTTGGATGTGAATCCACTGCAGAGGTTACGCTCACTCCAAGTGCAGAACCTTTCCTAAGTGTCAATGCAATTTCGACTATTTGTCCGGGTGAATTCGTAACGGTTGATGCAGCGGGAAGCACTGGAACCTGGAGTTGGATTGCTACTGATGGAACAGAAATTAGTGCCACGCCATCGCTCACCATAAGTCCGGTGGCTACTACCGATATAGTGGTTTCGGTCACGGACGCTTGCGGTTTAATTGCGGATACAACGGTTACGGTTCCGGTGGAATCCGGTTATTCAGTGGATGCCGGATTGGATGATTTGTTTTGCGAAGGTGAATCACTGTTGCTGAGCGCTGCTGTAAATGGAGCAGCGCCAATAATTCAATGGACTTCCATCGATGGTGTTATCAATGGCGCAGGTGATCAAGAGAGTCTTACCATTGATGTGCAAGGCACCTATTCAATTACGGTCACTTCTCCTTTAGGCTGTGTTTACTCGGATGATGTTTTCATTACCGAGGCATCATTACCTATCGTTACGCTTGGACCCGATCAAGAGATTTGTGCCAACCAGCCATTTGGTCTGAGCGCGGCCGGCGCCCTGTCTTATAACTGGACACCTGCAACCGGGTTAAGCAGTTCGACTGTTGCTAATCCGAATGTTACGATAGCTGCACCTGCTGAGTATATTGTCTTAGGAACGGATATCAATGGCTGTCAGCAGCGGGATACAATTGCGCTGACGCTGATAGCACTGCCGAATGTTGCTGTCGCTGCTGTCAGTATGATTTGCCCCGGCGCAAGTTTGGCGCTTGAGGCAACAGGCTCGACAGGCGCATATGTGTGGTCACCTGCGACCGGATTAAACACCACGTTTGGATCGACGGTAACAGCAACGCCGGACGCAACGACGCTGTACACGATTACCTTGACAGATGCTTGCGGAGAGCAGGCGACGGCAACGGTGAATGTTGCGGTTGAACAAGCTTATTCAGTCGCTGCGGGAGTCGATGATTTCTTTTGCGAAGGCGGTGAGTTTACGATGAATCCTGAAGTGTCAGGCCCCAATCCCTCTTTGGAATGGTCGACTTTGGATGGCAATATCGTGAGCGGAGGGAATCAATCAACAGCAGTAGTTAATGCACAGGGAACTTATTTAATAACGCTTACATCGCCGTTGGCATGTGTTTACAATGATGTTGTTTTCATTAACGAGGTGAGCTATCCCAATGTAGATTTTCCGGATACTGTGCGGTTTTGCCCGGGCAGCGCAGCAGAGCTTTCGGCGGGAATAATGTGGGACTTAGTTCAATGGTCGACCGGCCAAACGGGCTCGGACATTTCCATTGCTCAGCAAGGCACCTACGACGTTGCCGTTACTAATGGAGGTTGCACAACTTATGACACACTCTTCGTAAAAGGTGTTGTGTTGCCGGTCATTAACTTGGGGCCTGATGTCGAGATATGTCAGGATGAGTCTGCAGTGTTGACGGCCGGCTATGAAGGACAATGGCAGGGGTATTCACAGGCTGAAGAGCTTGAAGTCGTTTCTGCGGGAACCTACATGTTCACATACACACAAGAGGGTTGCTCCATAAGCGATGAAATAGAAGTGGAGGTAATCCCTCTACCTTATTTCAATTCGCCAAGCACGCAATATGCATGTATCGGGGAGACATACATTATCGATTTGACGAGTCCTCTGGAGGCGGATTATTTGTGGAGTCACGGTGGTCAGTTGTCTTACACCGAAGTGGATCAGCCGGGAACGTACTACGCAACCATAACCAATGAGTGCGGCACGCGCGTGGCTTCAATTGATGTCGTTTTCGAGGATTGTGAAAGTGCCGTATTTACGCCGACAACTTTTACCCCGAACAATGACGGACTCAATGACGTTTGGCAAATTGTCACCCGCAATATTCAATCGCTGAACGCGAAGGTGATGAATCGCTGGGGGCAGGTTGTATTCGAATCGACGGATTTGAACCCCGTTTGGACCGGTGGTTTCGATGCCGGTGATACCTACGTTGCCGATGGCTATTATTTCTGGCGGGTAGAATACGTCATGCGCAATGGCCAGCGCAATGTGCAGGAAGGCAGTATGTTTATTCTGCGCTAGTTTTCCGGTCTGCGGGTACGCTTATCGCGAATTACTTTTTTCAATTCGTAATAGAAGTGCTCACGGTCAAATTCAGGCGGTGAAACGGATTGTATTTTCTCGTTTACAGATGTGATTGGAACGAGCTTTTTTTGCCCGTCAATCAAAACGGAGATTGGCATGCTGAAATTGGCGACATCAGCTTCCCATCTCACAGTGGTTACCATTTTCTTTCTTTTTTTTCGGGTTGAATAGACTAAACGTGGTAGGCGATAGTGCTTAACATATTGCGAGAACAAAGGGCTGATATTGATGCCTGTTTTACGATTGAAATACGCAACGACTTCATCGTAATTGGTTACTCGAAGTCGAAATTCCTCTGACGACATTTCTTTAATCATTCCCCACCATAGTGAGTCGTTGTTAACGACATGGCGCAGTGTGTTGAGGAAAAGCATGCCTTTAACGTACATATCGTAATGCCCTTCACGATTGACACCATAAATGCCCATAATCGAAGTGCTGTTGCGAACATCTCCTCGCAACGCATTTACATACTTCATGGCCGTGTCGTATCCGTATCGACATTCCACATAGATAGCTTCGGAATAAGTGCAGAAACTTTCGTGAATCCACATGTCGGCAATGTCGGAAGCACTCACACTATTTCCCCACCATTCGTGACCGGTTTCATGAATGATGATGTAATCAAAATCCAGTTGTTGAGCGGAGCGGTCACCTCCCAGATATCCGGATAAAAATCGGTTTCCATAGGCGATAGCACTTTGATGCTCCATACCGAGATAGGGAGTCTCAACAAGCGCATATCCATCGTTCCAGAAGGGATATTTACCCAAGTACTCTTCATAGCAAGCCAACATAGGTTTGACTTGTTCAAAGTGCTTGAGTGCTTTCTCCTCATTACCGCGCAGCACGTAATAATCAAGTGCCAGGGTGTCACCATCAGAAGCAGTGTAGTGATCATGCAGTTGGACATAGTCTCCAATATTGAGTGTGACATTGTAATTGTTGATCGGATACGATACGTGCCAATGATGGGTCAGAATTCCCCGCTTATCACGGTATACACCACGATCTTGTCCATTGGAAATACAGGTCAAGTTCGAAGGCACCTGGCAACGGATGTCCATGCTATCAGGCTCATCACTTAAATGGTCTTTGCATGGCCACCAGAGGCTTGCGCCGGTACCTTGACAAGCAACGGCAATCCAGGGCTGGTTTTGGCTGTCCTTGGCCCATATAAATCCGCCATCCCATGGAGGATTCTTGGCAATTTGCGGTTTGCCGAAATATTGAATGGTTATGCTGTAATGTTCGCCTGATTTCAAATCATGCGGGAACTCAATATTTATCGCATCAAACTCACGGCTTAGTTTAAGTGATTCACCCTGAAAGGTTATTTTGGATACAACCATGTTGGCAAACAAATCCACCTGCATCACACGAAAGTCGCGCTCCGCTTTAAAGGTGATGGTGTTTTCGCCCCAAATGGATTGATAAGAAGTGTCGACACGCACCAATAAGTCGTAGTGTTTTACATCGTAACACGAGCGATTGTCGTTGAGTGTTCCGCGCAGGGTATCGCGACGGGTAAATGCCGGACCTTGAGCAATAACCGATGAGGTAAACAAAAGCAATGCGCACAGCAGAAGGCCTTGTGCCGTCGAACGAAGATGCTGATAAGAATCAAGGGCTAAATTCATGGAGATACAAAGATGAATAGGATAAGAGTATATTTTTGAAGCAACTTACCATTCTTCAAATCCATGTACGATTACAAAGCCAATATTGAGCAATCACGATACGATTACAATCGTAGTATTCTACTTGAATCCACTGCGGCGGTTAATCCGTTTGACCAGCTGTCGTTGTGGTTGAAAGAAGCAGAGCAAGAGGGAATCAAGGATTACAATGCATTTAGTCTGACGACGATTGGTGCCGATGGATTTCCGAATGCGCGCATTGTGTTGCTCAGAAAATTCGATCGTTCAGGGTTGACTTTTTTTACCAATTACACCAGTGCAAAGGGAATGCAGTTAGAACATTCTGATAAGGTATGCTTGAATTTTTATTGGAATACACTGGAACGCCAAGTTAGGATTTACGGCGTAGCCAAGCGCGTTTCCGATGCAGACAGTGACGCTTATTTTGCGACGCGTCCACGTGAAAGTCAAATAGCAGCATGGGCCTCCATTCAGAGTTCAGAAATGCGTTCTCGTGAAGAGTTGGAAGAGGCTGTAACGCAATATTCGAATCACTTTTCGGGTAAACCGGTTGATCGTCCGCCGCATTGGGGCGGCTACAATGTAGTTCCGCATTACTTCGAGTTCTGGCAAGGTCGTCCGAGTCGATTGCATGATCGCTTGATTTACCGCGTTGACCAGGATTTCGAGTGGTATATCAATCGTTTGGCTCCTTGAGTTAAAAAGAAAAAGGCCATCCTGTTGGACGGCCCTTTCAAGAGAACTCGTTTAAGTTATTTAGTTTTTCAGACGTGACCGCTCTGCTTGAGCCAATCTCTTAACCGGACACGATCGTCGGCTATGAGTTCGCGCATTGCTTTGCGGAGTTCTTTTCGAAAGAGCATTGTATCAAACGTCACATTGCCCAAAACAGCCTTGTAATACTCCAGCATACGTTTAAAGTTAGGTTAGGTAGTGTTTCTCAGAGTTCTGCAAGGTCTCTTGTAGTGAATGCACTCCTGTGGTATGTACATGTCACGATTAGTTAGTTCGTTGTTTCTCATTATGCCCTTTGTAACGGGGTATTTCCTTTTCAGGTTGCATTTTTCGACATTTTGTCTAAAAGAAATTTTAATTAGTCATCATTTTCAGGGCGTTATAAAAAGAAAAACCCCCGAACGTTTCCGGGGGCATTTCCTTAACCTTAACCAAAACCAAACTTGCGAGAAGTTTTATTAGACGATTG
>JBKCDO010000183.1:0-7614 GCA_046304755.1 Flavobacteriales bacterium | reverse complement strand
TCTTCTCGTCACTTGAAAAGATCTTCATCGAGAAGCGCATCTACCGCAAGATTGAAGAGTGTGAGTCGTGGGAAGAAATTCTCGACACCATACACAAAGGCTTGAAGCCTTTCGTAAAGGACTTCTTCCGTGAAGTGACCGATGATGATGTGACCCGTTTGACGGAAATCCGCATCAAGCGTATTTCGAAATTCGACTCCTTCAAGGCTGATGAGCTCATCAAGAAACTCGAAGGAGATATCCAAGAAGTGCAGCGCAAGCTGAATGAACTGGTCGATACGTGCGTGGATTACTTCAAGGAACTGAAGCGCAAATACGGCAAGGACAAGGATCGCAAAACAGAACTCAAGCAGTTCGACGTGGTGGAAGCTGCGAAGGTGGCTATTGCCAACGCGAAACTGTATGTGAACTTCGCCGAAGGATTCATCGGTACGGGTTTGAAGCGCGACGAGGGCGAGTTCGTAAGCGACTGTTCCGACATCGATGACATTATTATATTCCGTCGCGATGGAAAGATGTTGGTGAAGCGCGTCGAGTCGAAAGCCTTCGTGGGCAAAGACATCATCCATGCTGCGGTGTGGAAGAAAGACGACAAGCGCACCATATACAATATGATCTATGCCGATGGCAAAAAGGGCGGCGCCATGATGAAGCGCTTTGCCGTGACGGCCATTACGCGTGATAAGGAGTACGATCTAACCAAAGGAACAGCCGGCAGTGAAGTACTGCACTTCTCGGCCAACCCGAACGGTGAAGCTGAAGTGGTGACCATTCACCTGCGTGCCTTGGAGCGACTCAAGAAACTCAAGTACGACATCGACTTTGCGGAACTCGCTATCAAGGGTCGCGATGCCGGCGGTAACGTCGCGTCGAAGTATCCCGTGAAGAAAGTGGAACTGAAGCAAGCGGGTATTTCCACCCTCGGTGCACGTAAGATTTGGTTGGATGAAAGCGTGATGCGTCTCAATGAAGAAGGCCACGGCCGTTTCATGGGTGAGTTCAACGCTGAAGATAAGATACTTTGTGTATTGGCGTCGGGTGTGTACAAGCTCATCAGTCCTGACCTCGCCACGCACTTCGACGAGAACATCGTTATACTCGAGAAGTGGATTACGGAGAAGCCGCTTACAGCCGTGTATTATGATGGCGAGAAGGACCAGTGGTTCGTGAAGCGCTTCTTGATTGAAGCGTCGAAAGGCCCGGTTACGTTCATCAGCGAACATCCGAAGTCGAAGTTGGGCATTGCATCGCTCTTGCATCACCCGGTGGTGTATGTGCGATTCGATAAGCGCAACAAAATCGCCAAGAACAAGATGGACGAGAGCATCGACCTGCGCGAGTTCATTGCGGTGAAAGGATTGAAGGCGATTGGTAATCGACTGACCGCATATCCCGTTCTCAACATTGAATTGCTCGACGCCGATCCGCAGCGTGAGATCGAGGCTGAGAACATGCTGCAGGAGCTCATTGCTGCACGACAACCTGAGAAGGTAGAGATTGACCGCAACGAAGAGTTGTTCGACTTGGAGGATACCCTTCGCCAAAACCCGGATGATATCGAATTCGAAATCGAAGGACTGGAAGAGGAGATGGCCCGATTCAAGGAGCAGCGTAAGTCAGGAGCAATCCCTGATCCGCCGAAGCCCGAAAAGAAACCAAGATCGAAACCCGAGACGCCCGGCGAGCAGGCAAGCCTTTTTTAGAAGGGCCCACCTTCGACATCTACGAGCGCCCCACACGAATGGTCAGCGGCAAGGACGCATTGCATGCGTCCCGGATTGCGAAGAGCTTTTAATCCGTTGAGTACAGCACTGCACTGAGCCCTGGTCAGCGGTAAGAACGCATGGCATGCGGTCATCTCACCCGTCAATCAAATCCAGATAGAGGTAGAGATCAGCCACACTCACAAGTCCGTCCCCGTTAAAATCAAGATCGGGACATTGCGTGCATCCAAAGGAGGCGAGCAGTATCTGCACGTCGGCATCGGTCACTTCACCATCGTCATCCAAATCACCGGGATCTTGCGTAAGGACGAGCGTGACCAAAAAGGAATTACCACTGCTGCTGTTGGGCACGTCGAGCGTGCCATCTCCAATACCCAAGTCGAAGTCGCAAACACCCTCCATGTATCCACCGAAAACAAGGTGATTCGGGGCTTTCAAGGCAACCGCTTCCACTGAATACAGATATTCTTCACCGGTTATCGGATCTGCTTCACCGCCGTATCGTTTGAACCATGCGATTGTTCCATTGGGATTGACCTTACACAAAATAGCGTCATTCAAACCCAATCGATTGATAGCAATCGTTTGTCCATTGATGACCACTCGCGTGTTTTGCGCCAAATGATAGCCGGCGTAAATGGTGCCGTCATCGGCAATCATTACGTGATTTTCATTGTTGTCGCTTGTCGGCGGTGGTGCATCCCCAAAAGGAATTTCAAGTGCCCAGAGCAAGCCGTAATTCACAGAATCCTTCAAGAAGATGTAACGCGCTGCGGTGTCTTGTTCGAATGTGAAAACGCCTGAACCTGCATCAGCATCGATTTGTGTATCGTACGTGATTTCAGCATATACACTGCCGTTGCGCTCGAAGGCGTGACGGCCAATTTGGTTTCCAACGCCACCGTAAATCTTGGCATTCAGATATTGACCTATACTATCATAGCGCGCCACGAAAGCATCGGCCGCAGTTGCTGTGAAGGTTGCTACACCGGCATCGGGATCGAGGTCTGTGTTGACGAAAAACACACCCGAAAGCAGAATGTCGCCGCCCGGTGTAACGCTCACATGGGTGCTCCAATCATTGTTGTCGGCACTACCAATGTTTTTTACCCAATTGATATTTCCGTTTTCATCCAAAGAAAAGAGTGAAATATCATTATCGCTACCGGCCGGATAAGATGTCGTAGGATTCGTGGCCATGTAGAGCGTGCCCTTGTAGGTTATGGCAGCAATCAATTCATCGTTGGGGCCGATGGCGATGTCAATTCCATCAGCGTAGATAGAACCATAGCGCTTACCCCATTGAAAAATGCCGTCCGAATTGAGTTTGACGATATAGACATCATCGGCAAACAAGCTCCCGGAGATTTGAAGATTGTTGAACGAGGTGACATTCGTTACCCCGGTTCCGGGATCAAGGTCTACGGTTTCGTAAAAATCACTGGCGATGTAAATGTTGCCTTGTGAGTCAACCTGCAACTGGGCTTCGAGATGACGTGTGGGCAATTTTTTGGCAAAAACAAATTCACCGGTGCTATCAAACTTCTGTAGAAAGAGGGCATGATCACTGCCGGAGTTCAGATTGACAACGCCCGGGCCCGGATCGAAATCGTGTGTTCCCAAAAAGGAACCAACAACAAGCGTATTGTTTTCGTGATCGGTGACGATGTTTTGAACCTCAGCCGTGGCTACTCCAATCACGGATTGGAAACTTTGTCCAAGGGTTAGACCATGAAAAAGAAAGGCCAAAAAGAATGAAGGAAGTCGAGAACACTTCATGATTCGAAGATAACGCGATACTTTTATTCAATAGCATTCAACTGCTCAGCGTGACGTTCAGTCTGAACCTGATTGAAGTTCTCCCAGCGTGGGGCGTTTTGCGGAATGGCTCCCATGAGGGCTGCGAGATAGCTGCTATTAGCTGAATAACGCTTGTGTAGCACTTCCAAAATCGCAAAGAAAAACGCATCGAGTTGATGAACATTTTCAAACGATGACGCAACGTCACTCAATCGTAACGCCTCAAGAATTTCATGCTTTTCGGATGAATCAATCGTGGCTCTGTAGCCTTCTTTCAACGCGCGGAACACGAGGTTATTCCAAACGACACTGTCGCTGGCCCATGTCACGTCATCCAAATGCTGTGCATGTTCGCAGATCAACACGATGGCGTGCAGCACATCCGGTAGAGAACTCGCAGGAAATTCATCGAAACTGCGGAATTCAAATCCGCTTTGGTAGAGTTTTTCGCGGTTAAAATCGAGGCCCAAATCGGAGAGGAGTTCGTAGCTGAGTGTAGCTTCCACCTGATCTCGCCACCAGATATTGTCCTCCTTTTTGAACTTCAACAGCTTTCGGAATTCTTCGACGGGATAGGTGAGGATCTTTCCTTTCGCCATAGATGCATGATAGGTTCCCACACCGGTGTAGCGCGACATCGCATTGCGCATGGAGCCGCCGGCGAACTGCTCCTTCAAGAAGTACTTGGTGCTGATCACAGAAAGTATATCCGGACTTCCAAGCGTGGCAATGAACAGGGGCTCGAACCACTGGAGCAAATAAATCGCCTTGCCATGGGCGCGATCGAACGCATCGTAATCAATGATTTTGCTGTCTGCCGTTTGCGTGGGCAGCGTGAAGTGAAAGTGAAACGTTCCGTTATTGAAAAGCACCAGATTTTTCTGGTTCGACATGAACATGTTGATCCCAATATTATATTCCGGATAGTTCAACTTTCCTTTTAGAATAGCTGAATCATTAAGCCGATCAATAAACACTTGCTTGCTTGCCTTGAGTTCATTGCAGGCCTCACGTATGGTGCGGTTTTCGAAGTACTTCGTCACAAACTCTATGGTATCGCCGTCGAAAATGATGCATCCCATCGGCATGTCTTTGCGCGTGAGCATGCTCCTCACGGCATGTGGCTGTCCTTGTAGAAACAACTCCAGTATCGACGTTCCCGAATAGGCGGGATTATCCTTCAACGGCGGCGCAGAGAGCAGAGTTTGATGTTCAAAATGAACATCGAGCTTTTCCAGCGAATGACTGTTCATCATTCGACTGACCTTGTATTGACGCGCTGGGTCAAAGGCTGCAGCAAGCGCCGCTTCCAACGTCCCTTTTTTGTAACACTTGATGTAGTCGATGCTGTAACGTTCACGGCCCATCTTTTCACGAACGAATTGGCCGGATACAAGGAGTGACTCTTCAAACTGAAGGTACGTTTCGTTTTCTAACCCAATGCCCCAGTATGTGTTGATGATTGGGTTATGTTTCATGTTGAAGGTTTCGGTGTATAAAAATTACGCTAAATTCTCGTGTTGCAAATCGTGTTGAAATGCCGCAATGTTCTGCTTTACTCGTGATAGAAAAGAACATAGGAAGCATAGCGGTCATGCTCCCACCAAGCGCGGCGTTTTCTTGCGAAATAGTTGTAGTTTAATTTACCGGCTTGCGATTGCAGCGGGTAAAGTACGACATCATTCTCGCGAAATGCTTTTTTCTTTTCCGTCTCGGGAACAATCGGTACGATATGGCCTGATAATCCGAAGGTTTTACGTTTTGCGCAAATAATGCCAACACCACCCTCAGCGCTTACCTTATTTTGAATGTCGGTGAGATTCGCCATGCGTTTCCATCCAAAGCTTTCGCCCCACATTAAAAACCAATCATGAATAGCATTGGAGTAGATGGGCGCGACGGTTTCATTAAAGATTGGGGTAACATCTTCTCCACGCTGAAGCTTTTCAATCGATTCATCGGTCCACCAAACAGTCGGCAGATAGACATTCGCAAAGTGACAGTAGTCAAAGGAGTACACATTGCAGTAGGTGTCTTCCGGCGTGCGCTGATAACGCAGGCTATGGGATACATCCAGCTTGCGAATCAAGCGGTGAAGGCTTTTCTTTTTGGTCTCGCTGTTTTTGAGGTTGCGGTAGGGGATACTATCGTCCACCATCGGGTGGAACTTGGCAACCATGGAATCAAGGTTGGAATTGACATCCGGCAATAGGATTGCAGGCTTAATCGCTTTCATCGTTTTCGTTGTGTCTTGCAATGAAACGGCAGGTTTTGTCTCAGCAGACTCTTTCATACAAGATTGTTTCTTCGAAATTAACACCACCCATCCACCATGATCATAGTCCCCATTTAAGTTATCAAAAGCCCCCTATGAACGAATACACTGTTGTTCCCATAAAACCAGTCCCTAGTCCCCAGTCCCCAGTCCCTTTTTTACGGACTTACCAAATTCACCGACAACTGCGCATACCACGTTCCCTTGTATTCATTCTCCTGCGCAAAGGGTTGATCACCAAAAAATCCGCGGAAGAATTCTTTATCGCTCGGAGCGAAACTGTCCAGATTAAAACTGTAACCATAGCGATAGCCGGCTTGCAGCGACATCCAGATAAACTGATACATCGACGTCTCCCAGACCGCACGGAATCGCAGTTCGCTGCGACGTAGTTCATAACCGATCGGATTCGATGCATCGCCGCGCAAGACGCGATAAGAATTCCCTTCGAGTTCATAACCGAAGAGGAGGATGTTTCTAGCAGAAATCGTCTTGCGAATGTTCGCGCGTGCAGGTGCAAGCATCTCAACACCCCATTTGCGACTGGGCGCTGTCCAATTGAGCAGCATCACGGGGATGTAATTCAAATCGCCCGCACGATAGGTGCGTGACAATCCGAATCCAATCATCTTCCGATCGCTTTTTTTCTTACCATAAATGACCGCAGCACTATACCGGGTATACTTCAGCGGCGTGAAGTTGTCGAGATAATAGTCTCCATTCAGATCAGCAGCCCCTTGCGCAATAATGAATTTTTCTTCACCCAGTGGTTTGAAAAGGGTTGTATTGATACCCGCAGTCGTAAGACCATTGGAGCGCAATGTGGCGTCCAGCGAATTGACATTTGATTCGCCTTCGCCGTTGAAGGCTGCACGTGCATAATTGAATCCCAGTTGCCAGACCACATTCGTTTTGGAAATCACCGGAATGTTGGCCCCGAAGCGTAAGCCACCTGCTCCGGAAAATTTACCGGTGCCCGAGGTCCAGGCGGTATCACTTGCTGCACCGTAATCAACCCCAAAAGCCCCTTGATGATCGAAGCCCAACCAAATGAGTTTTGCTGGAGTCAAATCAAATACTTTGGGTGTGCAAAAGCGCTTGGCTCCGGCATCGGCGAAGTCAAGATTTTCATACATGGAGAAATCTTCCTCTTCGGTGGCAGTGCTGTCGGTTTGTGCAAATGTCCACGCCGGTATGACCAGCAGGAGCAGGAGTGAATTGAGTTTTAGCATGGTAGGAGTGGAGACTTACTTTTTAACTTCCAAACGCTTCCAAACGTCGGTGCGACCGAGTGCTTCAACGCCAATGTAACCGCGGATATCGAGTGTATTGTTATCCGTCATCTTGATGATGCACTTGTAGGTGCTACCATTCTCAGGGTCGTAAATCGTACCGCTATCCCATTGGTCTTTACCTAGGAATTTGAAATCCTTTAGCATACGATAGCCCTTCAATGGAACCGTGCGCTGAGTGGCATCCGGGTTGTTTTTGTCGACCTTCGGTTGACCGGTTGCGGGATCATTCGGCTCGCGCAGCCAAACGATTTTACCATAGTATTTCTCGCCGATTTTTTCGATTTTGACGCGGGCTTTACCATTGCTGGGTTCCCATACGCCGAGCAAGCGATCGGCTTCGGTGGCTTGAGCAAATCCAAGGTTAGCGCTAAGAAAAACGGCGCAGATGAGGAGTAGTGATTTCATCGGTTATTTTTTGTAAGTGATTTCGAATTCAAAGTTGCCGGTGTAAGTCAGGTTTTCATCGCGATCTCCTTCTAAATCGGCATCAAGGATAAAGATAAGCTCCGGTTGCTTGAAC
>JBKCDO010000182.1:0-26732 GCA_046304755.1 Flavobacteriales bacterium | reverse complement strand
GTGCATGAAGTCAAGAAACAAACGGCAGGAATCACCGGGCGCAAAAGAGTAGCGATGAATACCTGTTCTTTCTGTTGCCGTGAGTTCGACGTCGATGTTGTAATCATCCAGCCGTACCTTGTAATATCCGGGCTCCGCCTTCTCAGAGTTGTGATTGAATGCGCTCTTGTAAGCGTCATTCCATTTATCCGCAATCTTGATGCGATGGTTGGTCGGCATGAGCAAGATGTCGCAATAATCCGGTACCCCCGTGCCTTGCAAATGCGTGTGTGAAAATCCGTAGATATGCTGATCATCGTAGTGATAGCCACCACAGCCATCCCAACCTTCCAGTCGGGTGTCGGGCGAAAGTTGCACCATTCCAAAGGGCAGGGTAGCACCCGGATAAGTATGGCCGTGACCACCGGTTCCAATAAAGGGATTCACGAAGTCGAAGCCACTAGGGATGGTGGTTGTTTCGGTGACTGCTACAGTTGTTTTTTTGGATTTATTGCAGGCAACACAGGCCAGCAGCATGAGCAGTAGTATTCGAGCTGATTTCATATCAAAAAACCGTTCTTATTTCGTGACGCACACATTACAATTCGCACGGTCGTGATTCATGCCCATGTGCAAAATTGCCGGCGGTGCAGGTTTGATTTTTTCGTTGTAAGTGATGCGCTGTTGAGGAGTAAGGAGAAATTGCGCGGCGAAGTCGCGGTTATCTCTTGCCGCTTTCTTTTTCGCGCGCAAATCACTTTGCGCGGCTGTGCGCTCTTCTTCAGAGATCGCAGATCGGGAAACCCGGCTAAGTTCCTTATCTATCGCTGTGCATTCCATTGCGCAGCGGGTAAAAAGCGAATCGATGGCCGGCCGTTGTAGCTCGTCGAGCGCACACAACGTCCGCAATTGATGCAATTGCAAGGAGTCGGCAGGAGAAAGGCGCACCTGAGAATGGAGCATTGCGGCGAAACAACACGTCATCATTAGTGTCAACAGGCATGAAGCAAGAGCCTTTTTCATCTTTCCCATGAATGCTCAAATATACAGGTTGTGGAAAGAGCATTGTGCTACATTTGCATCGCTTTAGGTTTCTTCCCAAGTGAAGAATGAAAAGGGAATCCGGTGAAAAACCGGGACTGTACCCGCAGCTGTGAGCATCCGTTGTAACCCGACTAACTCTCGCCACTGTTCTCGATGAGAACGGGAAGGCCGGTCGAAAGGGGGATGTAAGTCAGAAGACCTGCCTACTGCATGCTCATATCGGCGCTGCCGATGTAAGTGCCCGGGAAAAGGCATAGCGAACATGAAAAAGCTCATTGTCCTCATAGCAGGAATCGTGTGGTCGGCATGTGCATGTGCACAGGCGACTGACACCATTTCAGGGCATCATCAAACGGATGATGTGATCATCGTTGCGCGCGCATCAGACTTCTGGGGTGCGGCCAATGTGGTCACTCCATTGAAGCGCCGTCAATGGCTGACGGGTGATGTAGGAAGTTTTCTGGATGCGCACGGGCTTGCCCATCAGCTTACAGCCGGTGCTCCCGGTGCGGCAGGGTCGTTGCGCTTTCATGGCTTATCCTCCGATCATACGTTGCTGAGCTGGCAAGGATTGCCGTTGAATTCCATGACCTTGGGCACCTGTGATGTATCGTTGCTGCCCATGTTCTTTTTTGAGTTGATTCGGGTGTCGGACAATCCTGCTCATACGGGCGCTGCGCAGCAAGGGATGGGGACCACTATTCAACTGGGGAATGGACCCTTTGACGAAACTTCCGCCAGCGCACATAGTGCTTATAATTCATTAGGAAATCACATGCTGGGCGCTCAAGCTCAGTATTCGAAGTCGACGAATGGTAGGCTTTTTTCAACACGTGTAAGGGCCTTTCGGCAAGGATTTGAAAATCGCTATCGGTATGTGGATCGCTACCGCATCGACAAACCGATGATGTGGCAGGAACATCAGCAAGGCGAATACATGGGAAGTCAAGCCGAGTTGGATTATTCCCACAACAACAGAGCGCTTAGTTTTCGCACATGGTGGCAGCAGAAATCGATGGAGTTGCCGCAGGTGATGGGAACAGCATCGCAAGGAAGTGCCACGCAAGACGATGCCACGCTGCGCTCGATGTTGGAGTATCGGTGGTGGAAGCCGCGGTTGCACACCTATTTCCAACTGGCACATACCTATGAGAAATTACATTATGTGGATGAGCCCGTAGCCATTGATTCCGATATCCGCTCACAGATGCTTTGGGCCAATGGGTATGCGCAATGGTTGCCTTTTACTGGATTTCAGGTCAAAGTTTCGAC
The DNA here is from genome assembly GCA_046304755.1 of Flavobacteriales bacterium. Lineage (GTDB taxonomy): Bacteria > Bacteroidota > Bacteroidia > Flavobacteriales_D > Sanyastnellaceae > JAIBBG01. The sequence continues at coordinate 24,437 of JBKCDO010000182.1, read as the reverse complement.
CACTCAAGCTGCTGTTCGGGTCATGAACACAAACTACACGGACGGCAGGTTGGATAAGCCCTGGAGTCAGTACGCACTTCAAATGCACTATCGCAAGGGGCCGCATGAAGTGGAAGGCAACACTTCTTTTGAGCAGCGATTTGGAAGCGAGGGTTGGTCCTATTCGTTGAGTTATCGCATCTTCCACCACTGGAATCGAAATTCGTTGCTTTCTCCGCTGGTAAACATTGCGCGACGCTATCGCCTGCCGGATATGAATGAATTGTTTTGGACGCCGGGTGGAAATCCGAACCTTAGACCCGAGCTGGGATATCATGGGAAGGCAGGGCTCACCTGGTCATTGGGTAAAGAGAAACGCACGCAATGGCGCATTGAACCAACAGTGTTTGTTTCGCGCGTTCTGGATTGGATTCAATGGGTGCCACAGGATAATGGCGTTTGGTCGCCGGTGAATTTTCTCCGCGTGCAAACTCAGGGTGCCGAACTCTTTTTACTCTGTGAGAAGCTTAGTAAAAACGACCGGACACGTTATCGCTTCGAGACGCGCTGGACACTCAATGACGTGTTCAACATGGATTCTTTGTCGCGAGCAGAAGAGCGTCGCATGATTTATTCACCGCGCTATATCGGCTATCAAGGTGCGAGTATCCAACGCACAAGACATTCAGCATCGATTGGTTATCGCTTCGTGAGCGATCGTTTTACGGATGAAGTCAACACGCCTCACAGAGCCCTCACAGCGTATGGCTTGTGCAACCTGTGGTATGGCGTGAAATTCAATAAAAACGATCTTGACATCGATCTTACTGCAGGCGTAGACAATGTCTTTGATGTAGCGTATGAAACACTGCGCGCTTATGCTATGCCCGGGCGCGTTTGGCGCATTGGGCTCTCCTGCTCATTTATTCAAAAGAAACCATCCGACGGAGAAATCAAACCTCTGCTCGATTAATTAGCACAACGAATGAAAAACAAATTGCTTTTCTTATCCATGTTGGCTCTGTCAACTATGACCTCATGCAAAAAGGATGAGGAGGATACCACCACTCCTCCCGCAAGTGATGCCGGCTATTCAACCGGTGCTTACGTAGTGAATGAAGGAGCATTCTTGCAAAACAATGCCTCTATCACACACATTAGTGAAAATGATCAAGTGACGAATGATGTGTACTACACCGTCAACAATGTGGAGCTTGGAGATGTGATGCAGAGCTTTACCATCATCGGTGATCGTGGCTATGCAGTGATCAATAACAGCCAGAAGGTAACAGCCGTTGACTTGAAGACGATGGAATTCGTCGCTGATATTGAGGGCTTGTCGTATCCGCGCTACATGGTGCGGGCCGGCAACGGAAAGGCCTATGTGAGTAATGGTTCTATGACGGGAACCTTGGAAGTCGTCAATCTTTCCACTCATGAAATCACCGGAAATATTTCGGTCGGAACCGGTCCCGGGAAGATGGCCGTTAATGGCAATGAAGTTTGGGTGTGCAATGAGGGTGGTTGGTCGCTCGATAGCACCATCACCATTGTGGACGCGAATTCGAATACCGTAAGTGAAACCATTACCATTGGACATCGCCCATCGAGCCTGGTGTTTGATGCCTTTGGATATGCGTGGGTATTGTGTGCCGGTGAAACGTTCTACGATGAAAACTGGGCTGTAGTGGGCAACTCCGCTGCTAAGCTGGTGCGCGTGGATGTGAGCACACATCAGGTTGTGGCCGAAATACAAGTCGGCAGTTTGGGCGATCATCCAACGCAACTCACGATATCACCGGATCAAACTACCTTGTACTATGAGAATAATGGCGTGTATGCCTATGATCTTGTGAATGGCGATTTCCCGGGAAATCTTCTAATCGCCGAATCACGCAGTGCGCTCAGTGTTCATCCTTATACGGGAGAGATTTGGTGCGCTTCGATTTCGGATTTCAGCAGTCCTTCTAATGTGTATGTTTATTCCACGACCGGAACATTACAGAAGACATTTACCTGCGGTATTGCTTCCAATGCCGTCGTGTTTCGTTAGATTTTGAAACGCATAAAAAAGCCTGCAACGATGTAAGTGCAGGCTTTTTTTATTCATTGAAACATCAATGCGCTGAAATAGCAATAATCCTATCGGCTCCGATTGTTCGGTCGTACATATAGACGATGATGTGATAATCATTTTCGGTGGCGGCATGAGAGCCTTCGAGCACGGCGACATTGTCATTGCTCACGTATTTGTCACGCAGGATAAAGCGGTAATTGTAATACCCCTGCTTAAGCAAGAGTTTGGCGGTGTAGGCGCGCAGGCCTGCATCGTACGTGCAGGCGAATGGCTTGTCGTATGCGTTGAAGGTGCCTTCAATCAACACCGCAGCATCTGAAATTTCAGGCATTTGTAAAACCACATGCGCCCACACATAATCGGCTTCCAAATCATCGTCGCCTCCTTGGTCATTTTTTACAAGGTAATTGCCGTTGATGTCTTGCCAGCTGCTGTAAGCGCGTTTCCCTTCCGGCACACACGGACGTAAATACACGTGATAGCCATCATCGAGTTGTGCGATGTGTTCGACTTGATTGCTTTGATAGCGCAGGTCTTTCATTTCGAAGAATCGCCACTCGGCGCATCCTTCAAAGGTGTTTTCACCCCCGAAGTAATCGAAGGTGAGCACATCGGGTTGAATGAAGATGGGCTTCAAATAATCTGACGTTCGCTTCCAGTCGAAGTTCTGAATAATCAGCGCGTGTATGTCGTGCATGGGATCATTGATGGCCGTGCCTTTATGGGCCAAATCAAAATCGACCTCCTGATGCGTGTAGCGTTCAGCAATGATGCTGCTGGCATGCACATTCGCTCGTATGGTGGCTTGTTGCTCGTACACCACAAAGCGATAGACAATGAGGCGTGACGCCTCGTCATTCAGGTCCATACCGGAATACACAATCATCGCATAGTTGCCCGAAAGAGTCAATTGACTCATGTCGGTAGGATAACTGAATTGATAATGGATGAAATCAAAGAGAGTGTTGAAGCTGTATTCGATATCTGAAATCTGGTCGGATTGAAATCCTCGAACGTATTGCGGGTAGTCGAGCGCAGAGGGTTTCCAGTCATGATCGCAGTGCACAACGCCGTATCGCAGAGATTCAATCTCATCGTTGAAGAGATCGAAGTGAAACTGCAGACGCTCCCCACTTCCCAGTGCAATCAAGGGATAGCCGAGTTTATTGCCTTCAGGATACACCTGAATGCTGTGTATGTTTTCTTGGAATGATTTAGGGCTCAGGACAGATTGAGCCTGGAGCAAATCGCCCAACAGCACAAGCAGCAGAAAAATCCGAAAACGCATGTGACGAAGTTCGCTAATTCATAGCCTGTGTGGGCATTCATTTGGAATTTTTCACGCCAAGGCATTTTCGCCGGAATTACCCGTGGCTGCCTAAATTTGCCTTATGCCAATGACCGTTAGGGTTTTGTTGTTCGTCATCGTCCTCGCGGGGACGATGTCAGCGTGCACGGAAAAGCCGGAGAGTAAGCCTCTTATCGGCAGGTACTACACGGGAGTGTTATTCAGCAAGCCTTATTCGATAGATGTGGTTGGCGACTCTTCGGATTATACCGCGTCGATGGATTCGGTGATTGCTATCTACGAATCGATTTTCAACGTGCTCGATCCCAATTCGCTGATCTCTCGTATCAACCGCTTTGGAAGTAAGGACAGCGTGTTTGCGTTCAACGATAGCACGCGCGCGTTTGGATTGGTGTATGATCTAGCGCGTGATCTTCATCGCACAACGCTACAGTATTATGATCCTACCATCGCGCCCTTGCGAAGGGCATGGATGGTCACAAAGAGTAGGGGAGAGTTAGAACCAAATTTGGATTCGCTGTATGATTTTGTAGGGTTTGACCAGTCACAGCGTGGGCAGGTGCTGCTCGATATGAATGAGCTCACGGTGGATGGTTATCGCTACAGTGAAACGCAAATCCGAAAACCGGATGAACGATCGGAGCTCGATTTCACGGGAATCGCTGCAGCAGCGGCCTTGGATCAAATTGCTCAAGTGCTGCGCGATCGTGGGGTTGCTCAGTTTCGCATTACCTATGGCCATAGCCTCATTTGTGAGGGAAATGTGGTCGATACGTTAGGTATTATTCCAATGGGAATTGGTGTAGATTCAGCTGATCAGTTCATACGCGTAAACCGCGGTGCGTTTTGTTACCGCACAGTGCAGGATAAACTCGCGATGATTGATCCAACCTACGGCTATCCTGTCGATAATGAAATTGTGTATGTCGGTATTCAAGCCCCTTCATTGGTTGAGGCCGAAGTGTTCAGCGAGGCGTTCATGATTATGGGGCTGGATAAAGCCTCCGATTATTACACGCGCAACGAGACTTCCAAAATTGAATCGTTCATGTTGTACAATATCGACAAGAATCTGCAGAGCGCTTCCACCGAGGGTTTTGATCGACTCATGGTTTACCGAGATTCTACGCAAGTGCCATGAGTAATACCCCCTTCATTCTCGCTATCGAGTCGAGCTGCGATGAAACCTCTGCCGCGATTCTTCACCGTGATGTCGTTTTATCCAACATCATCGCCACGCAGCAAGTGCATGAACGCTATGGTGGGGTAGTTCCGGAACTGGCCAGCAGAGCGCATCAGCAGAATATTGTGCCTGTGGTTGAACAAGCACTTGTTGAGGCAGGAATCACCAAAGATCAACTTGCTGCTATCGCCTATACGCAAGGTCCCGGTTTGATGGGAGCTTTGCTCGTGGGTGCTTCGTTTGCCAAGAGTATGGCTTTGGCGCTTGATGTGCCGCTGATTCCCGTGCATCACATGCGTGCGCACATCATGGCGCATTTCATTCGAAATAACCCGGAAGATCTGATTCCTGAGTTTCCCTTTTTATGCCTCACGGTGAGTGGCGGTCACACCCAATTGGTGTTGGTGCGTTCGGTAATGGACATGGAAGTTGTCGGACAAACCATAGATGATGCGGCGGGTGAAGCATTTGATAAGGCGGCTAAAGTTCTTGGCTTGCCATATCCCGGAGGGCCTTGGGTGGACAAACGAGCGAAGTCAGGGGATTCTACGAAATTCAGTTTCACCACACCACAGATCAAAGGATTCGATTACAGTTTTAGTGGTTTGAAGACAAACCTGCTGTATTTCTTGCGCGAGCGCAACAAGGAAGACGCAGGGTTTATTGAACGCGAGATGGATCATATCTGTGCTTCCTATCAGCATGTCGTCACCAATTATCTGTTGGCCAAAATGGAAGCCGCAGCTATGCATTATGGTGTGCAGCATGTTGCCTTGGCCGGAGGCGTTTCGGCCAATTCAGCGCTGCGCGCGAAGTTTAAAACACTCTGTGAAAAGCACGCTTGGCAAGGCTTTGTACCCGCGTTTGAATACTGCACAGACAATGCGGCAATGATCGGCATTACCGGCTACTACCAATGGCTTGCCGGCTCACACGGAACATTGGGTGATGTACCAAAGGCTTCGTGGAAACTTTGAAGGTTTCCGAAATTAGAGTTTCATAAAACGACTGCTTTTCCATTCACCGTCATTCATTATGCGAACGTGGTAACTGCCGGTTGCAAGGGTTGAAGTGTCGATGCCTGCGCCGGAATAGCGTGAAGAAAGAACCACTTCTCCGGTAATTGAAACGACCTGAATCTCCGCGCCGTTGCTGATTCCATTGAAGTAAATACGATCGCTCGCCGGATTGGGATAGCCCGTCACGTTCATCATTTCACGATTACCGACCATAGAAGGCTCTGTAATTTGAATGTAGAAAATGCCCAGTTCACCTTCATAACCATCCAGCTGGATGTAATACGTTTCACCGGGAGTCAGACCGCAATATTCGAGATATGAGGAGTAGGTATTTCCAACACATGCCGCTTCCATATCGTCATTCGAAGCAAGGTAAGAAACCGCTGAAGGATCCGTGCATTCAGCCACTTCGCAGAGTGCGATTTGAGTATCAATCACACCATCGGCGAAGCATGTATTGATCGCCACGCAGCCGGATGCAGTCGCAGTGAAGGAATACCACAATGTATTGTCAAGCGTTCCATCGCACCACGCCAGAATGCAATCGCTTTCGGGATCATTGCTGGGCAGGTTAAAGGGGGATGCTTCATTGTCTTCTAGCGTTGCAAAAGAATTATCGCCCATGGTTTCCGGGGCGTTCATTACAAGTTCGGTTGCCGTGCAGATATTGTCGTTGTCGGGGAACTGACAAGCTCCTTGATCGAGCGGAATCAACTCACCGCTATTCCAATTAACGAGGTATAGACCGAAGGGATTGCCGTTACTGTTGACTTGCGGATTGACGAAGCCTGCGGCAACAATGGTAAAGCCAGCGCCGTAATCGACTACGAATGCTGCAGGAATGCAATATTCTAAGCCAAGAGGAATGCCGGTGACATCGAAGATTGATAAGGTGAAGTTCTCATAGAATTGAGCATAACCTTCATTATTGAAGGTGGCGTATCCAAAGTCAAAGCAAAGTGGATTGGAATTGTTGTCGTAAAAGTTTACGTTCGGCGCATCGCTCACAGCGTGCAGAAAGTGCATGGGAATGGAACCGGCTTCAGTCGAATACAATTGAGCGCCTTCGAATACTAGCGCGTTCAGCGGCTGATAGGGAGAAAATCCAAGCTCGTCCAGTTGTCCGACAATAGCAACTTCATAATTGAGGGCTGAATTGAAATTCACCTCTGTGCTGATTATCGCATCGGATGCATCGAAACTGGTCGGCGGGTGAATGCTGATGGTATGCGGACCGGTCGCGTCAATGGGTAAGTATTGCGAACAGGTGAGATATGCGAAATTGTCAAGTAGCAGTTCACCGTCCAATCTGACATCAACGGCTCCTAGTAGTGGATCGCCGCTGACATGGATGAAGTTGACCAATGCAGTGGGCTGGCCTGTGCTAACGGAGAGTACGAACGGACCGAATTCGCCATCCCAGCCATCTACTTGGATGAGGTAAACGGCTCCTGGTGTCAGCCCGTCGATGGTGATAGCTGAAGAATAAACACCGCCGTCATTACAACCGCCTTCTATGTCGTCATTGGCTGCGAGATTGGTGAAGGTCGAATAGTCGCTGCAGTCGGAAGCACTCCATAGAGCAATTTGCGAGTCGAGCGCTGATCCTGTGTTACACGTGCTAATCACCACCGCGCCGTTTGCCGGAGCAGTGAAGGTATACCACATGGAATTTTGTACGGCCACATCATCATTGCACCAAGAGGTGTAGCATGATACCGCCAGTGAAGATGCTGCGGGAACCGCTTCGTTTGGGTCTGCTGTGGCATCGGCATTATTACCCTCTACCAATGCACCATCCACTTCAACAAGAATGGCATTGCAGGGTGAATCGTTGGTGGGCTGCGCAATAGCAACGATGGCAGCAAAAAGTAAGACAAGGGTAGACGTTAATTTCATGGTGTTGGCTTTGGAGCGAAAATAGTGAAAGAGTGAAATGGTGAAATGGTGAAAGAGTGAAATGGTGTCCCTCACCCCTCACCCTTTAACCCGAGTTTTGTTGCATGTTGAAGCATGAGCGCATACGCCTCGTCATAGTCGTTGCGAATTACTCCGTCGAGAATGGCGTCTTTGATGGCGTTTTTGATAATCCCGATTTCGCGGCTTGGCGGAAGGTTAAAAATGCGCATGATATCTTCACCGGTGATGGGTGGCTGGAAATTGCGAATGCGGTCTTTCTCTTCGAGTTCGATCAGCTTCTGCACAACGATATCATAGTTGGCCAAATAACGTTGCACCTTCGACTCATTCTTGGAGGTAATGTCAGCTCGGCAAAGCTTCATCAAATCGTCGATATCGTCACCGGCTTCAAACAGCAAGCGGCGTATAGCGCTGTCGGAAATCTCCTCCTTGGTCAGTGCAATTGGACGTAAATGCAGGAGCACCATCTTCTGTACAAACTTCATCTGGTGGTCGAGTGGTAGCTTGAGTCGCGCAAAAATCTTCGGCACCATGCGAGCGCCTACATCTTCGTGTCCGTGAAATGTCCATCCAATGCCTTCTTCAAAGCGTTTGGTTGGCGGCTTGGCAATGTCATGCAGAATGGCCGACCAGCGCAGCCATAGACTATCGCTGTGTTCACACAAATTATCGAGCACTTGCAGTGTGTGGTAGAAATTGTCCTTGTGCGCAATGCCGTTGCGTTTTTCAACACCGTGCAGTCTAACCATTTCCGGGAAGAAGCGATGCAATAAGCCGGTATCGAAGAGCAGCTTGAATCCAACCGATGGTTTTGGGCAAAGGATGATTTTGTTGAGCTCTGTCGTGATACGCTCCATCGAAACAATGTTCAATCGTTCGGTGTTGCGCTTGATAGCTTGAAAAGATTCCTCTTCAATTCGGAAGTGAAGTTGATTGGCAAAACGCACGGCGCGCATCATGCGCAAGGGGTCATCACTGTAGGTGATATCCGGGTCGAGCGGTGTGCGCAGAATTTTATTTTCTAAATCAGCCAGACCGTTGAAGGGATCGATGACCTCGCCGAAGTTGTGTTGCTGCAATGAAATCGCCAGGGCATTGATGGTGAAATCACGTCTGTTCTGGTCATCTTCAAGTGTGCCTTGTTCCACATCCGGCTTACGTGATTCCCGCGAATAGGATTCTTTCCGCGCATTCACAAACTCGATGTCGAGTTGCTTGTAACGAAAGTGCGCAGTGCCGTATGTTTTGAAGATATCAATCTTTTTAATGCCCAGCGCTTTGGCGCACGCTTGCGCTAGTTCCAGTCCCTTGGTGTTGGCCACCAGATCGACATCCGTGTTCGGACGATTAAGCAGTAAGTCACGCACAAATCCTCCAATGACATAGACCTCTACTCCGAGCGCTTCTGCCTCACGTTGAATGGTGCGGTAGAGCTGCGATTCGATGTGTTGAGAAAGATTCATGGGGGATGCTTATTACAGCTTACGGATGAATGCATCATCCGTAAGCTGTAAATGGTTAACCTTATTGCTTACTGATCACATGCGACCAACGATCTTGACCGTTGTAAATGTGAACGGTGTAAAGGCCGGCTGCGAGATGAGAAAGTGGTATAAGCTGAGCCGTATTGTTTTGGCGGAACTGCTCAATCTGACGGCCTTGAGCGTCGAAGATCATGACTTCTGAGGTGTTCGACATTTGACGCAAATCGAGCATGATGCTCTCAGTAAACGGATTGGGGTAAATGCGAATAGGTGCAGACACCTGTGATTCGACTGAATTTACATTTCCGGAGAAATGCAAGTCATCAACTTCCAGCACAGATCCGGCTAGAACTTCGCCACCGCCCGTCACCATGATGATATTGCAGGTGTCGGGTGTTCCTGTCATCATCGGAATAATCGAAATGTCGAATGGGGTCCAGCTCGAAACATTCGTGTTAATTTCTAAAGAACCTATTGCTATAGTATCTGCGGTATTGCTCGCATTATTCCAGCGCGTGAAGAAGCATCCAATACCCGACACATCACCGTCAATCAGTGATGAACGGTAGCTTCCCGAGAGAAAGCTGGGTACATTACTTACCGGAAATCCGGCAAAACCGGTTTCTGTGCCAAAATTGAATGATCCGACATACGCCACAGCAGGAAGCATTGTTCCGTCCAGTGGATTGGTTTGTGATGCGAGTTTGAGATAGTAATCACCGTCGACACCGGGGGTCTCTTGGGTTACGGTGTAATCTGCCTGGAATAGGAAAGAAAGTACATTGAATGTAGCCCAGTCCACCGGCTCGGGATAACCATTTACCGAAGTCCAGTCTTCAAAGCTGCCATTCGGAATTGTTTGTGCCTGAGCCACGCCGGCGGTGAGAATAAAGATCAGAGCGAAGTAGATTTTTTTCATGTGGATAAAATGTTTGTTCCACAAATGTAAACAGCCCGAATAAGGTCTCTGACGATTTCAGGGTGAAAACAATAACAGGTAATTGTGCGCTTCTAACGCTTTCACCGAGTAATGGCGAGCTGCTGTCGATTTTCGTCTTCAATCAGTGTGTAAACTCCCGCTGCAAGCGCTGTTATGTCATAGGTTCCGGTGCTAAGATTCGATAGCACACAACGCCCCGTAGCATCGAGCAGAACAGCGTTGCGACAACCTTTCAGTGTGATAAAATCTGCAGCAGGGTTCGGGTAAAGTTGAAGCGTAGGTCGTTCAATCGCGGATGCGCTATTCACCACGTTGGAATAGCCCGGCGTTTGGAATTCATTCGTGACGTATGCGTTGGAGCCGCCATCTTCTGTGAGTGCCCACGTTGCATCCTAAATAGGGGAGAACCCTTGTGCGCTATCGACCAGACGCGAAAGTCATTCTTCTGTGCTATATACAAAAAGCGGCTCATTGGCACCGAGCTTAAAGTTGGTGTGAGCGCGTCCTTGTTCAAGGTCATCGTCGGCCCAGAAAATCAAAAAGCCATGAGCAGCAATGGTCGTATCAGGAAGCTTCCAGCGATTCCAATTTTCAGGATTATCACTCAGAAAACAATCCTGAAGCAGCAGCGCAGAATTCGAAGTATTGTAGAGTTCAATCCAATCATCATACTCACCGAATGCATCCGCAACGAGTGCATCGTTCACCGCACACACTTCGTTGATGCGAAGCCCAATGGGCGAGCGTGTAATCCAATGCTCTTCGGGTTCACATGGAAACACACTATTGCCGTTGATGATAATCCGATAGTAAAGCTTATCGCTCTGATTGCTGAATAGCGGTCCATTGAAGTGATACACGCCATCACCATCGTCATCCGTCATACTGCCCGAAACAAACGAGACACCATCCCAGGAGTAATTCGCTTGAACCGAGTTAACCGCCCCCTCAACACGTGCACTAAGCGAAACGGCATTGGTGTCGATGCGCTGCACCACCCAATGCGCATCAGTGCCTGTTGAATACGATTCCAGTTGATTGAGCGCGCTCGCACGACGGGCTTCTGCATAAGCAAGAATGCCATAGGGCACATGATTGCAGCATCCTTCTTGTGGAGCTTGCAGAAACGTATTCATATCATAACCGAAGTCGAGCGGATAGTATGTGTCCTCAGCCACATGAGGCTGCAATAAATTTTGCCAGTAGTCGATTTGCTGAGCGAGTGTGTCGGGATGAAAATGGGTGTTACAGAGTTCTTCAATATGCTGACTAAATAGATTACGGTAGGCCGTGTTTTGCATAAGCCGCGTATACAACGGTCGTGCTTCACCTTCCATGGACCAAGTGTAAACAGATCGGTTCGCCCAATCGATGCCAATCCAGTCGATGCCCAGTGTATTGTCCAAGTCATAAGGAATGAACCGCATGCGGTCGGTCAATTGATCATGGTACAAATAGAAGTTGTTCTTCAGAAAAGAATAGTTATCCCAGTTGCCCAGCAACACATCGATTGCTGCAATTTTCAAATACTCGGACACGTGAAAAACCGCGGGTAGTTCGCAGGATAAATCAGCGGTCGGTGTATTGTTGAGTACGTTGATGAAGTGCGACAAATCGCTGTAGTCGTAGAGATAGTCGTTGGTGCTTAAATCATAGGGTTGCTCTCCCCAAACTGCAGCTTGATAATCTTGGGGATTGTTACTGATGAAATTTAGGTCCGCCGGATAAGTGCATTTGTAAAGATTACCATCGCCTTGATCATCAAAATGCGCTGAAGCCATTTGTTCGTCGATGTGCTCAACGTTCAAGTAAACGCCGCGGTATTCGTTGTTGATGTAAAGCCGAGTGTAAGATGTGCGCGCGGCAGCAATGCCAAATTTGCGAAACAAATCGTGCGACAATTTGCTGCGCATCAGTGAAGGATCGTTGACCGTTGCCAGCAGGTTGATTTTTTCCAAGTCCTGCCACTGACCGCCTGCATTGAATGTGTTGAATGAAATCTTAAAGGATTTTTTGGCCGCGTTAATGCTGGTGTTACCACGAAGTCGAAAGCCTATGTCATTGACCGTATCGTTCAGTCCGTTGCTTTGAAAAACAAATTGTGCCGGATACTCGTGTTCGCTCTCCAAGTTGGCAATCATCTCTTGCAAACTATCGGGCTGAATCGTGATGTAAATGGAGGTGACTTCGGTTTGATCAAAGACTTCTCCAAATGGCGGCGCTACTTGAGCGAAAACCGATAGCATCGAGCATGCCCCGATCAGCAGTAACGCCGATAACTTTTTCATCTTATTTGGTTTTGCGCTTGTATTTATAGAGCTGCGCGGGTTTGTGCAAAACACCCTGTTGTTTTTCCTCCAAGGGAGTAAGATGATCGCCTTTGAGGACGTTCTTCCTGAAGTTACGCTTATCAAGTTTTTTATCCAGAATGATTTCGTGCAAATGTTGCAATTCAGAGAGCGTGAACTTCTCGGGCAACAATTCAAAGCCGATATTATCGGCCACCAATTCATGACGAAAGACATCGAGCGCGCGCTCAACGATTTCATTATGGTCGAAAGCCAAATCAGGAATGTTGTAAACATCGACCCACTTTGTTTTACCGGCGAAGCTGGAAGCTTTGGGTGTGTAATCGTCGAGTTTGACTAGCGAGTAATAACCCACTGTAATGACGCGTCGTTCAGGGTTTGCGCGAAAGAGTCGGAGCCATTCCTGGTCTTTTAAATCTTGCACGCGCTTGGGGTCGCCAAAGGTGTAGAACTGTTTGAGGTAAATGCCTTTTAAGCTGGTCAATTCCTTGAGCACACGCTTGGCACATTCGTCCAGACTCTCTTTGTCTTTCAATAGGTCGCCGGGCAAAGCAGTTTGAATTTTGGGCAACTTTCGATCTGAACCCGCATGTCGCTGTTCGATTAAAAGCACTTTCAGCTTTTTTTCATCGAAACCAAAGAGCACGCAGTCAACTGAAATATCCATAGCAATACAAAAGGTGTAGTGATTTTCATCGGCTAAGATACGCGGCTCGGAAATAATAGCAAGCCCCCGTTCTGTTCCCCGGCTAGGCCGAGGATGTTTATAAAATGGACAATGAGATTCTGCTGCCGTTGAATGATTTGGAGCATTTTCGGGGGATGAATACTCAACTCAGGCAATGGCTTATTGCAGCGTGGATGCTGCTTACCTTAACTTCCTGTGCCTCTACCATTGATACGGTCAGTATCTACAGTCATTCCATGAAAAAGGAATGCAAAGCATTGGTCATTTATCCCGAAACCTCTTCCGATGAGCCCCTTCCGGTGTTGTATCTCTTGCACGGATTAGGCGGCGATTACGGTTCCTGGCTGAAGATAAAACCCTCGCTGGTCGACTATGTGCAGGAGAACCGTATGATCATCGTTTGTCCCGATGGTGGCGAACGCAGCTGGTATCTCGATAGCCCTGTTGATTCATCGTTTCGATATGAAACGCATCTGATAAAGGAAGTCATTCCTTTTGTCGATAGCCTCTACAATACTATTCCGGGCAGAGAAGGAAGGGCAATCGCCGGATTGAGTATGGGAGGACACGGAAGCCTGTTTCTATCGATACGCCATCCGGAAGTGTTCAGTATAGCCTGCTCCACCAGTGGAAGCGTGGATTTGCTCAAGCGCACATTTTCCTGGAAGTACAAGGAAATGATTTTGGGAGATACCACCTGCTGTTTGGCGAACTGGCAAGCCAATTCGGTAATCCGTTTGATCGATCAACTTTCTCCCGGAGTGCTGAGCTTGCACGTTGACTGCGGAACGGAAGACGAACTCATTGATGTCAATCGGGAGCTGCATAGAAAACTCCTGGAAAAAGGTATCGAACATGAGTATATCGAAAAACCCGGCGTGCATAATGCGGCCTACTGGGCGAGTAGTATAGAGTCCATCATGCAATTTGTGCTTGATGCGTTCGAAGCGAAATAAATATTTTACGAAAAAGTGCTGTTTCTCCTTTATTTATCTACATTGCGTACTTTTTACAATAAGTCGGAAGCAGTTTAAATAGACAAACCAAATCCAACCACGATGACACAACCATCAACTACACAAACGGCTAAAGGTGCTTTGGGCACATTGGTCACGGTATTCTTTTTCTGGGGTTTTATTGCCGCAGGAAACAATGTATTCATTCCGTTCTGCAAACACTTCTTTCACCTTGACCAATTTCAAAGTCAGCTGATCGACTTTGCGTTTTACCTGGCCTATTATGTGGGTGCTCTGCTGTTGTTTATTTATGGAAACTTATCCGGTTTGGATTTAGTTGGAAAGTGGGGATATAAAAAGAGTATTGTTTATGGCTTGTTGTTTTCCGCATTAGGAGCGCTTGCTATGATATTGGCCGTGAACGGAAATAGTTTTCCCGGCATGTTGCTCGGGCTGTTTATTGTGGCGCTGGGATTTTCCCTTCAGCAAACGGCGGCTCAGCCACTGGCCATTTCGCTGGGCGATCCGCTCACAGGCGCAACACGTGTGAATCTCGGAGGCGGTGTCAATTCATTCGGAACCACTATCGGGCCTTTGGTTGTTGCGCTGGCGCTCTTTGGAAGCGCTCAAGCGGTGAGCGACGCTGAAATCAATAGCTTGCCGTTGGGCAAGGTCATCAACCTATACGTGTTTGTCGGATTGCTCTTCGTCGGTGCTGCTGCACTGTTTGGGTTTTCTAAAAAAGTACCCGCAGGAGTCATTCTCGAAAAACCGGAGCCTGCGAAAAAGGCGATGGCCAGCATGCTCATCATTACCGGTTTGTTGGTCATGGCGTTTGTGCCTGTATTCTCCAGCTATCGGTCAGTTGAGGCAAAGCAAATTGCAGATTACGAGCAGCAAATTTCAACCTACAACGAACAGCTTGTTGGGGCATCCGAATATGATGCAGCAGAGATTGCGAATAACATCGAGTTCAATCAAACGATGATCACTGAATTGAAAGAGCCTCTCGAAATGAAGCGACTGACCTGGCTGCTCATTGCTATGGCAGTGATCGTTGTGGCATTGCCGGTCAATAACGCGCTGGCTAAAAAGAATCCGAGTGGCTGGGGTGCCATGCAGTTCCCACAATTGGTGTTGGGGATGTTAGCCATCTTTATCTATGTTGGTGTGGAAGTGGCGATGGGTTCTAACCTTGCAGAGCTTCTGAAGCAGCCCGAGTTTGGCGGATTTCAGTCCTCACAAACAGCTCCATTCATTGCGATGTTCTGGGGAAGTTTGATGATTGGCCGCTGGACAGGCGCGATTGGCGCTTTCGAAATGAAGCCCGGTACACGCAAACTACTCAAGTTTGGTGTGCCTTTGATGGCGCTCGGAGTGGTCATGGTATTCACCTCACTCGCAGGCCATGATGTTGCCCCGCTCAAGTGGTATGTGCTCTGCGTCTTAATTCAAATTGTCGCAGCTTATTTATCCAACGATAATCCGGCGCGCACGCTACTGTATTTTGGAATCTTTGGAATGGTCGCTTTGCTGGTAGGAACTATGAGCACAGGCATGGTAGCCGTTTACGCTATTTTGAGCGGTGGATTGGCTTGCTCCATTATGTGGCCATCCATTTTCACGTTGTCCATTGCAGGTTTGGGTAAATACACCTCACAGGGTTCTGCGTTTTTGATCATGATGATTTTGGGAGGATCGATCATCCCTCCAATACAGGGAAAATTGGCTGATGTTATCGGTATTCACCCCAGCTATGGCATCGCCGTTATCTGTTTTGGATACCTGACGTGGTTTGCTTACAAAGTGAATAAGATCCTCAAAGCTCAGGGATTGGATGTTGATGCAGTAGGTGGCGGCGGACATTAGAAGTAAGAAGAAAAAGTTACTTAGTGTACAAAATACACTTACATTTGGAGCCGGATTTTTTTGCAAGGAAAATCCGTCAATAGAAACAACCCATGAATACTCAAAAAATGAAAATAGGCGTGCTCACCAGCGGTGGCGATGCCCCCGGAATGAATGCCGCCATACGCGCCGTTGTGCGTACGTGTGTCTATCGCAATATCGAAGTGGAAGGCATCTTTCAAGGATACCAGGGCATGATTGATGGGGACTTCAAAAAGCTTAATGAGCGCTCTGTGGCGCGCATCCTTGGTCGCGGAGGCACGATCCTTAAGAGCTCACGCAGTAAAGAATTCATGACGAAGGAAGGCCGTCAAAAGGCCTATGAGAATATGAAAAAGCATGGGGTGAATGCGCTTATTACCATTGGTGGTAACGGCACGTTTACAGGAGCACATGTCTTCTATGAAGAGTTCGGCATTCCGGTAATGGGCGTTCCCGGTTCAATCGATAATGATTTGTACGGAAGCGATCACTGCATCGGTTTCGATACCGCTACCAATACTGTGGTAGATGCTGTCGACAAAATCCGTGACACAGCGACATCTCACAACCGTCTCTTCTTCGTGGAGGTGATGGGCCGTAACAGCGGTTTCATTGCGTTGAAGGCCGGTATCGCAACGGGTGCAATCGCCATCGTTCTTCCGGAAGATGAGATGAGCATTGATGATTTGGTAGCCACGCTGCGCGAAAGTGAAGAGAGCGGTAAGTCGAGCTCGATCGTGCTCGTTGCTGAAGGAAGTAAGAGCGGCGGCGCCTATGAAATCGCCAAGAAAGTAACAGAGAAATACAGTGAATATGAAACACGCGTATCGGTACTCGGACACCTGCAACGTGGAGGTGCTCCTTCTTGCTACGATCGTGTGATGGCCTCACGGATGGGTGTGGCCGCGGTAGAAGGAATTCTGGAAGGAAGAAAAGACGTAATGATCGGCATCATCAACGACCGAGAAACCTACACACCGCTTTCCGAGGCCATCAATCAACGACACATGCCCAACCGGGATGAATTGCGCATCGCGCGAATTCTGTCTATCTAAGCATGGGTCAAAACTAATTAGCAAGAAAAATGAAAAAAATAGCCATCAACGGTTTCGGTCGCATCGGACGTATGTGTTTCCGCAGCCTCATCAACAATCCTCAAGTAGAAGTAGTCGCCATCAACGACCTCACCGATGTGAAAACATTGGCGCACCTCCTCAAGTATGACAGCGTTCACGGACGTTTCGGTCATGCCGTTGAGCATAACGCCGATTCCATCATTGTGAATGGAAAAGCGATCAAGATTTACGCGGCAAAAGACCCGGCAACCCTTCCATGGGGCGATCTCGGAGTAGAAGTCGTTATTGAATCGACCGGTATTTTCACCGATAAGGAAAGTGCTTCGAAGCACATTCAGGCAGGCGCCAAGAAGGTCATTATCAGTGCACCGGCAACAGGTGCGGTGAAGACCATCGTGCTCGGTGTGAACGATGATCAGATTACGGCAGAGGACACGGTGCTGAGTAACGCTTCGTGCACAACCAACTGTTTGGCTCCAATGGCCAAAGTGCTCAACGATAAATTCGGAATTGACAGAGGATACATCACAACCGTCCATGCTTACACTGCTGATCAGCGCTTGCAGGATTCTCCGCACAAAGATTTGCGTCGTGCGCGTGCAGCTGCCTTGAGCATGGTTCCAACTTCAACAGGCGCGGCGAAAGCAGTAGGCGAGGTGTTGCCACAACTCAAAGGCAAACTCGATGGCGTAGCTGTTCGCGTGCCCACACCCGATGGTTCGATGACCGATCTCGTGGCAGTACTCAAGCGAGACGTAACCATTGAAGAAGTGAATGCTGCGATGAAGGAAGCCGCCGAAGGACCGATGAAAGGTATTCTGGAATACTGCACCGATCCTATCGTATCGATCGACATCGTAGGAAATCATCACTCGTGTATTTTCGATGCAGCACTCACCGCTGCAAACGGAAACCTCGTGAAGGTAATGGCTTGGTACGACAACGAAGCCGGTTACTCGCAGCGCGTATGCGATTTGATTGCGAAGATTTAATGACATTGCACTAACAACAACACACTATACCTTTTTTACCATGATCATCATTGCAGACAGCGGATCCACTAAATGCGATTGGGCCCTGATTGACGAGAAGGGAATGCGCATGGATGACTTCCAGACAATGGGACTCAATCCATACTTCCATTCTCCCGATGTGATCGAAAAAGCCATTAAGGATAATGCACCCTTCTATGCGCTGGCCGATCAGATCAAACACATTTTCTTTTACGGTGCAGGCAGCAGCACACCCGAAATGCACGCCATTATGCGCGCAGGGTTGGAGCGTGTTTTCAAGCATGCAGAGATTTTAGTTGAACACGATCAACTCGGTTCGGCTATGGCTGTGTATGATGGAGAGCCTTGCATTGCGTGCATTTTAGGTACAGGAAGTAACTCCTGTTACTTTGATGGCGAAAATGTTTCTGAAGAAGTTCCTTCGCTTGCCTACATCCTGGGTGATGAAGCCAGCGGCGGTTACTTCGGAAAAATTCTCTTACAGGAATATTTCTACAAGAAACTCCCTGCTGATTTGCATGCCTCCTTTGAAGAAAAATTTGCGCCTACGAAAGACGATATCATCAATAAGATTTACCGCGAACCCAATGCGAATGTGTATCTCGCATCGTTCATGAAGTTCATCGGTGAGCACAGCGACCATCCGCATGTGAAGGCATGGGTGAAAAGAGGCATGTTGCATTTCATCGACATTCACGTGAAGTGTTTTGCCAACTACCGCGAGGTGCCTGTGCATTTTGTAGGAAGCATTGGACACTACTTCCACGACTGTCTGCAAGCCGCTGCCGATGAGGCGGGCATCCGCTTGGGAAAGGTGATTCGCAAGCCGATTGATGGTTTGGTGGAATATCACGTGAAGTACAAGTTGCCTGCACTGGTAAGCCGTTAAAAGCATGGAAAAACGTATCTGCGTCATCGCACACGACAGCATGAAGCCCACGCTGGTCTCTTTTTTAAAAGAGAGAGAGCAGTGGTTGTGGAATCGCAAGTTTGTAGCCACCGGCCTCACGGCTGAGTTCATGGCGCAAGAGTCGATGCAGTTGCAGGTAGAGCATGTCAATCCCGGCCGTAGCGGCGGGTTCAAAGAACTGGAGGCCATGGTCAATCGCGATGAGATTGCCATGGTCCTCTTTTTTCGTGACCCGGAAATCGTGCAGGACTATGAAGCCGATGTCGTGTCCTTAGTGAAAGCCTGCATCAAGCAAAACATTCCTTTGGCGAGCAATCCGGCGAGTGCTGAGTTGCTCATTGTCGGCATGATTCGCATGGAAGCCGGTCGCAAGTAATCATCTCTATTTTTATCACATGATTAAAGCCTGTTTGTTCGATATGGACGGTGTCATTGTGGACACCGCGAAGTTTCATTTTCTCGCATGGCAACGCCTGGCGAATTCACTCAGCATTGAATTCACCGAAGTTCAAAACGAAGAATTGAAGGGCGTGAGTAGGGTAGAGTCGCTCGAGAAGATACTATCCTGGGGAAACGTAGTGCTCAACAACGCCAAGAAGGTTGAGCTCATGGATTTGAAGAACAGATGGTACCTGGAGTATGCAGAGCAAGTTGTGCCATCGGAAATGTTGCCGGGCGTTTTTGATTTTCTGAATGAGTTGAAGCAGAAAGATATTCGCATAGGCCTTGGGTCATCATCCAAGAATGCTGTGCTCAGTCTCGAAAAGCTCGGCATTCTGGAGATGTTCGACACCATCATCGACGGCAACAAGATTCACATGTCGAAGCCACATCCGGAGGTCTTTCAGCGCGGTGCCGCAGAATTAAAACTACAGCCAACAGACGTCGTAGTGTTCGAAGACGCCCAAAGTGGAGTCGAAGCCGCCAAGAGCGGCGGGTTCTATTGCATCGGCATCGGCGAATCATCAGTTCTCTCTTTAGCGGATGCTGTGGTGCCTTCGATGGCGGGGATGACGGTGGAGAGGATGGAGGGGTTAGTGGCGAGTGGCGAGTGACGAGTGACGAGTGGCGAATGATGAGTGGCGAGCGGCGAGTGGCGAGTGGCGAGTGGCGAGTGGCGACTCGTGCCATTCAACAAGCCCCATAGGGGCGCAATCTTCCTAGCGGCGAGTGGCGAGTGGCGAGCGGTGACTCCTGCCTTTCAGCAAGCCCCGTAGGGGCGAAATCTTCCTAGCGAGAAATATGTCGTTGGTCATGAAGCCCCAGCGGGGCGATATAATTCTATCCTGTCTCAAAAAGTGTGAGAGTTATAAAAGAAGTACGAAGTGCGAGGTGCGAAGTGCGAAGTGCGGGGAAGATTCTGCGTTTCAATTAGGGGCGTTATGCAAAAGTGGACTATCCTAAGCATGGATACGCGATGTTCAAACCAAACCATCAGCAATCGTCCCTCGCACTTTCTTTATCCTTTCACAAACCTCTTCACGTCACCTTCGAGTTGCACGTTGTAAATGCCACGTGACAGCGATGAAATATCGATAACACTGATTCCCGATGTTGTTTTTCCGGTGATGATAATTTGCCCAAGCGGATTGCGAATGATATAGTCTTTTCCTGAAGGTGCTCTCAACTGAAGAACCGATGTCGCCGGATTCGGGTAGATGCTCCAATCAACCTGTTGCATAGGCATGACAAACGACGATGTATTGAAGTCATCTTCTTCATTCACGATATTCCCAGCGGTATAGTAAACCAAAATCGCCGATTCACTTTCAGGCAGCGACTCGCCCCAGGTAGGAACATTCGAAACGGGAATCGCATTGCCATTGGCCACCGTGGTAGTTGCATCCATCGTATGACGGCCTACGGCAACAATGCCATTCGCGGTTTTGTAAACACCAAAGAGTTCCGTGTTGCCACCACCCGCTTGCGTCAGCGTATCCCAGACACCCACCACAAGTGATGAGTATTTTGGTAATGATAAATCTGAATTGTACTGACGTACAAACGCATTCCACGAACTCAATCCACCGTAGTATGGCAGCACCATTTTTTGATACGCATTCGCAGTAGTAATGGTGCGACGTCCGAGTCCTCCAACCACCACATCACCCGATGATGTAACCTTCATGTTGTTCTTGATGAGACGCGTGGTGTTCACATCCGGCCAGCCATCGTTGGGGTTGGGCCAGCCATCAAGATTCGGATCCGGATGCGGACTTCCGAAGCCGCCGGTGCCCTCTGCGTATTCGGCAACAAAAGTCGAATGCATGAGCGTGCCATCCGTCAATAGCAATTTACCGAGCCACGATTCATGTATGTTTCCATTCGTACCGGTGAATCGATTTTGAAAGCCATTGGCCGATGCATTCGCTGCGATTTCATTTCCTTCCCATAAGTTCTCTGTGTTGTTGCCGTGCGCTCGCGCACATACCACAAGTTGATCGTGCGCATAATCGATGGCCAGCGCATCCACATATTGATCGGGGATAGAAGGAACTGTATCACCTGCCGGTGTGATTTCATGATACAAACGGCTCCACCAGCGCAAAGCACCTTCATGGTCGAAGGCTATCACAGCAGGCTCGAAATCAGGTGTGACAACCGTCGTGGAGTAACTTTTGAAATTCATGCCGAGATACATGTTTCCATTGCGTCGATCGACGGTTACTGAGCTAGCGCCCCACACGGGACAACAACTTTCTGATTGATACCCGTTGTAGCCGGGACCCGCGGTTGATGGCGCGTCGACATCGCACGGTCCGGCAAACAGAAAGTCGGCAGGCCATAGGCCTTTTTTCATTCCGCCGTTGCCATCGCTTTGCATGTAGTTGTATTCGTCAGCGGTCCACGAGAGTAGCTCACATCGTCCGGTCGATTTCATCACTATGCCACTGTAGTTTACATTGTCGATACTGCCTGTGGGATTAGCACTCGCTGGTGTGCCTTTCCATTCGGTGCCGGTGTTGAGCCAATGCGTGCGCCAGTGCTCAACGGTTTTTCGATTACCATTCACATCCAAACAATAAAGAGCGCTCCAGTCATAGCCGTGCGCCTCGCCACTTACATAATACACTTCGCCGTCGGCGGTCACATCCCATGGGTGCGACTCTTTCGCATACGACATGGCCCAAACCACTTTATGCCAAACGGTAGAAGTAGGAACCTGGTTAACAAAGTTGCCATTCAGTTTTGCGATGATGTAACCACCATCGTTATCATACGTGTCTGAAGTATTGCAACTGATGAAAAGTTCGCCGGTTGCTTGATAAGGAAGTGATGTGAACTTCATGAAGCGAACATCTTCTACCACGCCTTGCGGGAAATGAACCATGTGCAGCATGTGCGAAAAGTCGGATGAAAATTGAATGATGAATCCGAAGCGATTACTGCCCAAACTGTTGGGAATCGTTCCGGAATAGGAGAGTTCTGTAGTCGGCACTGAGCTTTCTATCCAATCCAAATTGTCAGCATAGCCGCACACTAAAAAGGTATGGTCAGATAGCTGCACAGCGTCATAAAATGTTTCTCTGCCGCTGTTGCCGGCGTAGGATACGAGATTGAATTGCGCACATGTCGAACTGCAAACTCCGACTAATAGAAAGGATGCCAGTATGCGAAAAATTTTATGTTGCATGGGTTCAATGGGTTTGCCGAACGAATGTAGCAAAATTGGAAAGATGGGCATATTAAATTGGGGTTCAGCCCTCGCCCCCACTTGTCACTAGTCACTTGCCACTTGTCATTATGTAGTGCCGCCCCGCTGGGGCTCTTTGGCCAACACCCCCCTTCTTGCTAGTGAAATTTCGCCCCGCTGGGGCTGCTGACGACTTGGGTTTTCCAATGAGCGCGCGCGGTCCTCAGTCTCGCTCATGTACCGCCCGCGCCGGCCGAGCGGAGCCGAGGCCATTATAACATGCGAAAAACCCGGTCCCCGAGCGTAGCCGAGGGGCCCTCCGCCAACCCTCATTCTCTCTCTCGCTCAGTAATTTTTTTTTAGAATGAGAGCGAGCCTCGCCCCCACTTGTCACTAGTCATTTGCCACTTGTCATTATGTAGTGCCGCCCCGCTGGGGCTCTTTGGCCAACAACCCCCTTCTTGCTAGTGAGATTTCGCCCCGCTGGGGCTTCTGAAAGGCCTGAGTCCGCCTTCGCCCTTCGCCCATCATCCCTCTTGTCCCCAGTCCTCAGTCCTCAGTCCTCAGTCCCTACCTCCAGCGTCTTCACCTCCCCACGGAAAAGAACCTTAAACGAAAATCCTTTCCATTTTTTCGGCAACATGGGGTTGAAGGTGAGTTCGCCATTTACCACACGCATTCCGCCAAATCCTTGCACGATGCTCATCCACGTGCCTGCCATGCTGGTGATGTGCAAGCCTTCGTGTGCTTCATGGTTATAGTCGTCGAGGTCGAGACGGGAAGTGCGCATATACATTTCGTAAGCCTTCTCTTCATAGCCAAGTTTGGCCGCAAGAATGGAATGCACGCAAGGAGAAAGCGAACTCTCGTGCACCGTCATCGGCTCATAGAAGTCAAAGTTTTCTTTGATAGTATCCATATCGAAATCTTCTTCGAAGAAGTAGATACCTTGTAACACATCGGCTTGTTTAATAAAGCACGACCGCAAGATGCGATCCCAACTCCAGTGCTGATTGATAGGGCGCTCGCTCTTATTCAGTGACGAGGCACTGCGCAGTTCTTTGTCGAGGAAACCGTCTTGTTGCAAGAAAATGCGAGAGCCTTCTTTCGCTCCTAAATAGAGATTGTCGATGATGTGTTGCCACTGTTTCAATTCTGCTGCTTCATCGAACTTAAGTGCATTTGTTTTGGTGCCGTAGGCATGCGCATCGTGTTGCTTCACATACGCTAGTGCTTCCATCGCATACTGCATACACCAGCGTGCGATGTAGCTCGTGTACCAGTTGTTGTTGACGTTGTTCTCGTATTCGTTCGGACCCGTAACGCCGTGCATCACATATTGACCTTTCGATTCACTCCAGTGCACACGTTGCGCCCAGAATCGCGCAATGCCCGTTAGCACATCGATGCCATACTCGGCCAAATAGCTGTGATCGCCTGTGTAGCGGATGTAATTATAAATCGCGTAGGCAATGGCGCCATTACGGTGTATCTCTTCAAACGTAATCTCCCATTCGTTGTGACACTCTTCGCCGTTCATCGTTACCATCGGATACAGAGCCGCGCCGTTGGTGAAACCTAACTTCTCAGCATTTTCAATCGCCTTGCCTAATTGGTTATGACGATAGACTAACAACTGACGAGCCACTTGCTGGTTCTTCGTGCTCATGTAGAAGGGAATGCAATACGCTTCAGTATCCCAATAGGTGGAGCCGCCGTACTTCTCGCCGGTAAAGCCTTTCGGGCCAATGTTCAGGCGTGAATCTTCACCGGTGTAGGTTTGATTCAGATGGAAAATATTGAAGCGAATGGCTTGCTGCGCTTCATCATCACCATGAATTTGGATGTCGGCCATCTCCCAAATCTTCGCCCATGCATCCACTTGCGCGTTCATCATGTTGTCAAAGCCATTCATTTTCGCACGCAAGGCCGCAGCTTCAGAAGCCGCACTTAATTCTGTTGAAGCGTAATTGAGCGATGAAACCAATCCAATGTACTTCACCAGCTGAACTGTTTGATTGGCTTTTCCAGAAACCTCTGCAATGTTTTC
>JBKCDO010000181.1:0-18232 GCA_046304755.1 Flavobacteriales bacterium | reverse complement strand
ATTGTGGTTTGAAAAAATCCACCGAGAATGTTTTGGCTCCGCTAAACTGACCACCGGTAAACGAATAAATTCCGCAAGCCGACAGCATCGACAACACAAGAAAAAGCCCAATGAACGATGTGCGTTGTATCACTTGGTGAGGTTGTATTCTTTGATTTTACGGTATAGCGTGCGCTCAGATATTCCCAGTTCTTCAGCGGCATATTTGCGCTTATTGCGGTGCTTTTTCAGTGCGCGTTCGATTAAATCGCGTTCGGAATTTTGAAGTGACAGTGTCTCTTCCACTTCAATAACGGGCCCTCCGCCGGCGGGGGTCACTGTGGTTTGAGGCAAGCGTATCATCCCGGAAGATGGAGTGGCATTCGGCTGAAGCGCTACTGCACTGTCGCCCGAAAACACACGCTGCACCAAGTCCGCATTGCCGGCATCATGCGCGAAATCAACGCCGGATTGCATCATTCCTCCAACGAGTTTTTTCAAATCGTTGAGGTCATTTTTCATGTCAAACAAAACCTTGTAAAGGATTTCACGCTCAGAAAAATTGGTTGAGCTATTTCCTCCCGAAGCCACAATCATGCTGCGGTTGCCGAAATCTTCGTGAGGAAGATAATAGCTCAATGTTTCAGCATTAATCAAGCGGTTTTGCTCGAGTACGTTGATTTGCTCGGTGATGTTTTTGAGCTGACGGATATTACCCGGCCAGGAATAATTGACCAGTACTTCGCGCGCTTCATCCGTCAAATGAAGCACGGGCATTTTGTATTTCTCCGCGAAGTCTGTCGTGAACTTCGCAAATAGCAGTGCGATGTCTTCTTTGCGTTCGCGCAGTGGTGGAAGAAAGACGGGTACCTGATTCAATCGATAAAACAAATCTTCCCGAAATTTTCCGCGCTGTATCGCTTCACTGAAATCAACATTGGTAGCGGCGACCACACGAACATTCGTCTTCTGTACTTTCGATGAACCTACACGGATATACTCGCCGGTTTCCAAAACACGCAACAAGCGAACTTGTGTTTGCAGCGGTAACTCAGCTACTTCATCCAGAAAAATAGTTCCGCCATTGGCCTCTTCGAAGTAGCCCTTGCGCGCCTCTGTGGCCCCTGTGAAAGATCCCTTTTCATGGCCAAATAATTCGCTGTCGATGGTGCCTTCCGGTATAGCACCACAGTTGACGGCGATGTAAGGCGCGTGTTTCCGGGCGCTGTATGCGTGAATAATCTTGGGGATGTTCTCCTTGCCCGTTCCGCTTTCGCCATTGATGAGCACCGACATATTGGTGGCAGCAACCTGAACGGCAATATCCAAGGCACGGTTGAGCATTGGCGAATTACCAATGATTTCGAATCGTTGTTTGACAGCCCTGATATCCATGATGTTTACAAAGATTTCACGGTTTCGATGTTGCGCGGATAGACATTCATCAGTTCACCCATCAAGGTCACCGATGTGCAATCGTTTGCCAGTACATCAGCGTAATCACCGGGCTTACAATCCATACCCATCGGAAAAACTACCACAATGTTCTGAGAGTTTCTTCCTTGCAAATGCTCCTGCGACTTTTTGCTGAATCCTTCTACTAAAACACGTTGCATATGACCTACGTGCTGGCGTGTGCGTTCGGCCGCACTGTTCATTTGTAGCTCGATGACTTCCTGTAATCGACGACCTTTGATTTCATCCGGCACGTCGTCTTCGAACTTCCGTTCGGCCAGTGTTTTCGGACGTTCTGAATATTTAAACATGAAAGCCATTTCATACTTCACTTCGCCCATGAGCGAAAGTGTATCAGCATGTTCGGCCTC
Source organism: Flavobacteriales bacterium (assembly GCA_046304755.1). Lineage (GTDB taxonomy): Bacteria > Bacteroidota > Bacteroidia > Flavobacteriales_D > Sanyastnellaceae > JAIBBG01. Next base: position 16,427 of record JBKCDO010000181.1, on the reverse strand, counting down.
GGTTTCACCACAGAAGCCGGTAATCACATCGGTACTGATGGCACAGTCCGGCATGATGCGGCGTATAGCGGCGATGCGATCCAAATACCACTCGCGCGAATAACCGCGGTTCATGCGCTTGAGAACGTCGCTGTTTCCGCTTTGCACGGGCAAGTGGATATACTTACAAATGTTATCGTATTTCGCCATGATGTGCAACACCTCGTCGGTCATGTCTTTGGGGTGCGAAGTGGAATAGCGAATGCGCAAATCGGGATGGATGAGCGCTACCATTTCCAGCAGCTGAGCGAAGTTGACGGTTGGCTTAGTGACATCAACTACTTCTCCTTTGGAGTTGAAATTCCATTTATAGGAATCGACATTTTGACCGAGCAAAGTGACTTCGCGATAGCCCTGTTGGAACAAGTCACGCGCTTCCTGCACGATGCTCTGCGGATCACGGCTGCGTTCGCGTCCGCGGGTGAAGGGCACTACGCAGAACGAACACATGTTGTCGCATCCTCGCATGATGGAAATGAAGGCCGTAATGCCATTGCTGTTGAGGCGCACTGGCGTTATTTCGGCATAGGTCTCTTCACGGCTGAGCAGCACGTTGACCGCCTTTTGTCCTTCATCGAGCTTGTCGATGAGGTTGGGCAAATCGCGATAGGCATCCGGACCAACGACCATGTCGACGAGCTTTTCTTCATCGAGTAGTTTTTCACGCAGGCGCTCAGCCATGCAGCCGAGCACTCCGATTTGCATTTCAGGCTTGCGCTTCTTCACCGATCGGAGATAATCCAGTCGGCCGCGGATGCGCTGCTCCGCATTATCGCGAATAGCGCAGGTATTGAGCAGGACTAGATCGGCCTCTTCCGGGTCGCGGGTAGTGCTGAATCCTTCTTGCGCCAGGATACTGGCCACAATCTCGCTGTCAGAGAAATTCATCTGACAGCCATAGCTTTCCAGAAGGAGTTTGCGTGGTTTTTTGGCGGAATTCACCTCTGCATCCAGCATGAGGTATTCGCCCTGACGGTTTTCATCGATGTTTTTTTCTTCCACAGTATATGGCTGTTTTGAAAATCAGTAATTTAAAAGGTGCGCGAAGATAGCGATTTCAGTGGGATTTGGTTCGATAGTTTTTTATAAGCATACATTTGCCGCTTTTAAATTGAATCCGGCGGCGGTTTTTTCAAAGCGCTCATACGGATACCTAACATTGCGAATGCATGAGTAAAAACCTGGTAATAGTGGAGTCTCCGGCCAAGGCCAAGACCATCGAAGGATATTTGGGGAAGGACTTTGTGGTGAAGAGCAGCTACGGCCACGTCCGTGATTTGCCCAAGAACGATGTCGCAATCGATGTCGAGCGCGGGTTTAATCCGGTGTACACCGTATCACCTGACAAGGAAGAAGTCATCCGAGAGCTGAAGAAACTGGCGAGCAAAGCGGAAGACGTTTGGTTGGCGACGGATGAGGACCGCGAAGGGGAGGCCATTTCATGGCACTTGGCGGAAGCATTGCAATTGGACGTAAAAGAAACGAAGCGCATCGTTTTTCACGAGATTACCAAAAAGGCGATTCAAGAAGCTATCGCCAAGCCACGCCGTATCGATCTTGACTTAGTGAATGCCCAGCAGGCGCGTCGTGTACTCGACCGATTGGTGGGTTTTGAATTATCTCCTGTATTATGGAAGAAAGTGAAGGCCGGACTAAGCGCCGGACGCGTGCAAAGCGTGGCTGTGCGCATCATTGTTGAGCGTGAGCGTGAGATTGAAAAATTCATGGCGTCCTCCTTCTACAATGTGCGTGGAAGTTTTGATTTGGGATCAGCTGTGCTCAAAGCTGATTTGAGCAGAAAGCTCAAAGACAGTGCGGAAGCCAATGATTTCTTGAATAAAGCAAATGGAGCGGATTTCACCATAACGAATATAGAAACCAAGCCGGCAAAACGTACACCCGCAGCGCCGTTTACGACATCAACGCTACAACAGGAGGCTAGCCGTAAACTCGGATTTAGCGTGTCGCGCACGATGGTGATTGCACAGCGTCTGTATGAAAGTGGTAAGATAACCTACATGAGAACAGACAGCGTGAACCTGTCTGATTTCGCGTTGGATGCGGCCAAGCAAGAGATCACGCGCAGCTATGGCCCACAGTATTCCAAAACACGTCAGTACACCAACAAAAACAAAGGTGCACAAGAGGCGCACGAAGCCATTCGTCCAACCGAAATGGGCAACCAGCAAATCGATGGTGAGCGTGATGAACAGCGCCTGTACGATTTGATTTGGAAGCGCACGGTAGCATCGCAAATGGCTGATGCGGAATTGGAGAAAACAACGGCAACCATTGCCATCAGCACCATGAGTGATGTGTTGCAAGCCAAGGGAGAGGTAGTGAAGTTCGACGGTTTCTTGAAAGTCTATACAGAAGGAACGGATGACGAAGAAAGTGAAGATGGCGGCAGTGGAATGTTGCCTCCTTTGAATGTTGGGCAGCGCCTGAATTTCATGGAAATGACTGCCACGCAGCGCTTCACCCAAAAGCCCACACGCTATTCAGAGGCAGCACTGGTAAAGCGTTTGGAAGAACTAGGCATTGGTCGTCCATCTACCTACGCGCCGACAATTTCAACTATTCAGCAACGCGAGTACATCGAGAAAAAAGACAAGGAAGGAACACCACGTCCTTTTGAAGTGTTGATTTTGAAAGGTGGACATGTGAATGGCTCCATGAACAGCGAGAATACAGGAGCGGAGAAGTCGAAACTTTTCCCAACCGATATCGGCATGGTTGTGAATGATTTTTTGGTGGAGCAGTTTCCGAATATTCTTGACTATGCGTTCACCGCAAACGTCGAACAAGAGTTCGACGAAATAGCTGAAGGCCGAATGCAATGGCAGGAAATGCTCAAGAAGTTTTACAAGCCTTTCCATGAGAATGTAGCCAGCACGATTGAAAACGCTGCTCGTCAATCAGGTGAGCGTGAATTGGGTATTGACCCGAAATCAGGAAAGCCGGTGATCGTGCGTATTGCGCGCTTTGGTCCCGTGGCTCAGATTGGTGCCGGTGATGATGAAGAAAAGAAGTTTGCTTCGTTGCGCGCGGGTCAAAGTATTTCTACGATTACCCTCGAAGAAGCCATGAAGCTCTTCGATTTGCCGCGAGTGGTGGGTGAATATCAGGGTCAAGCGGTAACAGCGGCTATCGGTCGTTTTGGTCCGTTTGTAAAGTGGGGAAGTCTCTACGCTTCGCTGCGTGTGAAGGAAGGAGAGGATCCGTTCACCATCGAAATCGACCGCGCAGTCAAGCTCATTGAGGATAAAATCAATGGTGTCAACGCGGCCCTCATCCAAAAGTTTGAGGAGCGTCCGGAGATTCAAATTATTCAGGGTCGATTTGGGCCATACATCAAGCGGGAAAAGGATAATTTCAAGCTGCCCAAAGGGATGGATGCCAAGACCATCAGCTTGCCTGAGGTACTGGCCGCCATCGCTGAGCAGGAAGCCAATCCTTCAACGAAAAAGAAGGCTGCTTCGCGCAAGCCTGCTGCTACCAAGAAGGCCGCGCCCAAGAAAGCAGCCCCGAAAAAGGCGGCTGCAAAGCGGGCTTCGAAGAAATAAACGCTTTCAACACGTCATCGTTCAGAAACTGACCGCATGGTGCTGCACAGCGATTACTGCTGCTGCATTTTCGCACCATGGACATTTCTGTTTTTCTAACTCCCGTTGATTTGCCGGAAAGCCTTGTACAGCAGGCGCTCCCATCGCAAATGGTTCGGCATGTCCGCTTTTTTAGCGGCGACATGAGCGAGTTGGAAGGTGCCAAAGTGGCCATTCTCGGTGTGAAGGAGAGCAGGGGGGATGTTGTTGGCGGAGAAACGGCCGGCGCACCGGATTCATTTCGGAATTTCTTTTACAAGCTCCATCGATTTGATCAGCCACTTTCGATAATCGATTTAGGGGATATTCGCCCGGGTGAAACGGTTGCTGACACCTACTTCGCACTCAATCAGACCTGTGAGGTTCTCATGCGCCGGGGCATACTTCCGGTGGTTATTGGCGGCAGCCAGGATCTGACATTTGCCATTTATCAGGCCTATGAAAAAATGGAACAGACGGTCAATTTGGTGACCGTTGATTACCGTTTAGATTTTGGAAAAAGTGAGGGCGATATTCATTCAAAAAACTACCTGAATAAGGTGGTTTTGCATAAGCCGAATTACCTGTTCAATTACAGTAACATCGGTCATCAACGCTATTTGGTGGAAAGTGATCTCATAGAGCTCATGTCGAATATGTATTTCGACGCACATCGTTTGGGCGATATTCAGCCCAATCTTCAAAAAGCAGAGCCGATTATTCGCAATGCGGATTTATTTTCCATCGACATGAGTGCGGTGCGCATGGCTGAAGCTCCCGGCACCACGCATCCAGGGCCTAATGGGTTTTATGGCGATCAGCTTGCGCAGCTTTGCCGCTACGCCGGAATGAGCGATAAACTCACCGCCTTCGGGTTGTTTGAACTCGATCCGTTGATGGACATCAGTGGACAGGCGGCTCATCTGGCGGCGCAGATGATATGGTGTCTACTCGAAGGTTATACCCATCGCCGTGGGGATTATCCCGTCGGCGATCATAGTGATTACATGAAGTATATCGTGCCCATCACCCATGACGGACATGAGTTGATTTTTTATAAGAGCCATTTGACGGATCGCTGGTGGATGGATGTGCCATACCCTAGCGGAATGTCGACCAAATACGAACGACATCATTTAGTTCCGTGCACCTATGAGGAATTCCAGCAAGCATCGGCAGAGGAGATGCCCGACCGCTGGTGGAAGACCTACCAGAAACTTGTTTAGAAACTGAACTGAAAAAAACTGAAAATCAAAAGAATGAACTCGAGTCGATGGGTTACGAATACCCTATCTCCCATGAAATTTTTTTGCTCAATCGAAAAAGTCTCTATATTAGCGACTTTGCAACCAACGCATTACAACCAAACCAGCAACTTATAACTTCTCGTATGAAGAAGATTTTACTATCGCTATCCCTCGTATTCACTGCATTTTTCGCTGTTGCGCAGCAAGATCCGCAGTACACCATGTGGCAGTTCGATCGACTGTCGGTTAACCCTGCATTCTCCGGAATGGACCGCATGCATTGCATCACGGCGTTGCACCGCGATCAATGGGATGGTTTGGATAAAGATCCGAAGACCTATCTTTTCAATTACAGCGGTATGTACGGTGCCAAGCAGAACATTGGTTTCGGCGCAACATTGTACTCTGAAGTATTGGGTCAGCAGCAAAATACGGTGTTACGTTTTTCTCCTTCGTATCATTTGCCTATCAGCAATGGTAGCTATTTGTCGGTCGGCGCTTCTGTCGGTATGTATGGCTCCAAGCTTGGAGCTAACTGGGTGTTCATCGATTATGGTGACCCAACAATTCCGGTAAGCGAGAAGGCACAAAACGGTGCTGACATCGGACTGGGCTTTTCTGTTTACAAGCCTAAAAAATATTATTTCGGTGTTTCTTCTACACACTTGAATGCGGCCAAATTGGATGAAGTGGGCATCACGCTCGCCCGTCACTACTACGTAATGGGTGGATACGAAGCCGCCATTGGTTCTGATTTGGTTTTGCGTCCGAACATCATGTTCAAGACAGATGCTTCATCAAACCAATTGGATGTTAATGCTGATGTGTTGTTCAAGCAAATGTTGTGGGGAGGTTTGGCCTTCCGTCCGGGTGATGCAATTGCCCCTTACGTCGGTTTCCAGAAGAATTTTGAGCCGGTAGCGCAAGGGTCAAAGGTGATGAATCACGGCGTGAAGTTGGGTTATTCATATGATGTGACAACCTCATTGCTGAAGGATTATTCAGCGGGTTCACATGAGATTTTCCTGACGTATTGCCTGAACTTTACGGAGATTCCGATCAGGGCTCGCCACAGTAATCCGCGATTCCTGTAAAATAAAATGAAACCTACTCAGTTAGATTTACGTTTTGTAGTAGAACTGAGAACTAGATAAATTACCACGTAACAGATTTTTAGTAATAACCAACCCTACGTTGAATTAAGAGATGATTGTTTACTAAAATTGGAAATCATGAAAAAGTCGTTTTTGTTTTTAATCGCAGTAGCAGTCCTGGCCAGTTGCAGAATGGGCGGGAACGGTGAGCTGGTGGGATCGTACCGCGCCCAGGAATGGGAGCAAATCAATCCCTACGGAATGAACTACATTCATTTCGGGTCCTTTACTATGGGGCCGAGCGACCAGGATGTTCCTTATGCTTTGAACAACAAGGCTAAGACAGTAACTATCCCTGCTTTCTACATTGACCAAACCGAAATCTCCAACAACGAGTACCGTCAGTTTGTGGATTACGTCCGCGACTCCCTGATGCGTGACTTCCTGGCGAACGCCGATGTTGAAGGTTATAAGCTTCCCGACCGTGATGACGGTCGTGACTGGGAAGTCTATGTCAACAAGGGGTATGTTCTCAATTGGGAGGAACCTATCGACATGGAGAATGAAGATGTATTCGAAAACATCTTCAACGAGTTTTATCTTCAAGGTGCCGACAAGTTCTACGATCGTCTGGAAATTGACAATCGCAAGATGAAGTATCGCTACTGGTGGATTGATTACAAGAGTGCAGCGGTAAAGGCCGGAAAAGACGAGGAATATGGTGAAGTGAACGCGTTGAACCAATTGCATTCGGTTCGCGGCCACAGTGATCGTGCGCAATTCATCATCGAAGAACAGACCAATATTTATCCCGACACCCTTTGTTGGGTGGCAGATTTCACCTATGGATTCAATGAACCTTTCACCGAGAATTATTTCTGGCATCCTGCCTATGATGATTATCCGGTCGTTGGTGTAACATGGGGTCAGTGTCAGGCTTTCTGCGCATGGAGAACTCAGATTTTGAATGAATTCAAATTCACTGTGGCAGAGCCTTTCGTTCAGCGTTTCCGTTTGCCTTCAGAAGCTGAATGGGAATATGCTTCTCGCGGAGGTCTTGAACTTTCTCCATACCCTTGGGGAGGTCCTTATATCAGAAATAACCTGGGATGCCCGCTGGCCAACTTTAAGCCAATGCGCGGTGACTATGTAGAAGATAATGGTTGTCATACTGTACCGGTTCAATCCTACTCAGCGAATGATTATGGATTGTGGTGTATGTCAGGCAACGTGGCGGAGTGGACCAACACGGCTTATGATGAGTCGGTGTATGAGTTCACACACGATATGAGTTCGGAATACGAGTTCCGCGCTCAGCAAGATGATCCGCCAAGCATGAAACGTAAAGTCATACGCGGTGGCTCCTGGAAAGACATCGGGTATTTTATTCAGAATGGTACACGTTCCTACGAGTATCAGGATACGGCTAAATCATACATCGGTTTCCGTTGTGTGATGAGCTACCTGGGACGCGGAAAGAATGTTGCTCCTGAAGACTTTAACGAAGAGTAATCATTCAAAAACCAACCTTTTTTATTAACCCTTACAAGCGATTAGAAAATTATGAAACCTGGAAGTAAAGCCTGGAAAAAGTTTATGGCAAAGCTCTACGGTATTGGAGCTGCAGTTGTAATTATTGGTGCGATGTTTAAGATTCAGCACAGGCCTTTTGCGTCATTGCTGTTGGTTGTGGGTCTGAGTACCGAAGCCGTAATCTTCTTCTTCTCAGCATTTGAACCACTACACGAGGAGCCGGACTGGTCACTCGTTTATCCTGAGTTGGCTATGCCGGAAGAGGCAAAGCATTCGCTTAAGGAACAGAACAAAAAAGGAAGCAAGGGAAATATTGGCGGCAGTGTTAGCGCACAGCTCGACAATATGCTTGCTGAAGCCAAGATTGAGCCTGAGTTGATAGCTAGCTTGGGTGATGGAATGCGCGCATTCAGCTCACAAGCGAAAGATTTGTCTGATATCTCAGCTCCTGCTACAGCGTCAAAAGAATATGCTACGACGTTGAAAACAGCAACAGAGAAAGTATCTTCTTTGGCCGACACTTATGCTGCTGCCTCTGAATCATTGACCGGTTTGTCTGATCAAGCCAAGAATGGTCAGGCAGCAGGTGTGCATTTGCAGAAGATGACTGAAAACCTTCAGTCGTTGAACAGCATGTACGAGTTGCAACTCCAGGAATTGGAGAAAACACGCAGCATGTACGGTAACATGAACGAACTCGTTAAGAATCTTGCAGATTCAGTTGAGGATACCAAGCAATACAAAGAGAGCATTTCTGAACTCTCTCGTAACTTGAAGTCGCTCAATACGGTTTATGCAAACATGCTTAACGCGATGGGCACAGCCCGCCAATAATTGTTTCGAGCTGCTCTGAACAAGAACATCAAGAACAACCCTATTTAAAGTATAGAAAATGGCAGGCGGAAAAGAAACCCCCAGGCAGAAGATGATCGGTATGATGTACCTCGTACTCACCGCTCTTCTCGCGATGAACATATCGAAAGACGTATTGAATGCATTTATCCAGATCAATAAGGGTTTGGGTAAAACCACTGAGGTGTTACAAACTAAGGCACAGGCGACACTTGCCGGTTTGCGTAACGCTAAGGAGGCAGATAAAGCTGCTCCATTCTTGGCAAAAGCGGAAGAAGTTTCCAAGTTGGGAGATGAGATGATCGACTACATTGAAGTGCTGAAAGCTCGTGCGATAGCATGCTCAATGAAGGGTGATCCTACGGGTGCTGATTACGAGTTCTTCATGACGGAGGACAAGAAAAAGGCGATTGACTTAGGCTCAAAAGAGGGTCGTGAAAAGGTTACTAAGTTGGATGAAAACCAGAACAACACAACATTGTTGGTTGGTCCAAATCCACAAGCACCTCGTCAAGACCCATGGTCAGCTTATGAGTTGAAAACCAAATTGACAGAGTTCAAAGAAAAGTTGAAGGGCATTTCAGTAACCAATGTCGATGGCAAAGTCATTCCATTGGATTCGGAAATTATGTCATCATTGGATAGTACATTCGTTTACAATGATGAGCCTGATGCAGAAGGTAAGTTGGAAGTTTGGGAAACCAATAAGTTCTTCCACACGCCGCTTGCGGCAGTTGTTGCTACGATGTCAAAAATCGAAACAGATGTGTTGAATGCGAAGACTTCAGTAATGAGTTTCTTGGCATCTTCCATCAACGCAACTGACTTGAAATTCTCGGATGTAACCGTTGCAGCTGTTCCATTGCAGAGCTATGTATTGAAAGGTAAGGATTACGAACTGGAGGTGTACCTCGCAGCGTATAACAAGACCAGTAATACAAAACTTTACATGGGTGGTGCATACAACGGCGACAAAGTGCCAACGCCAAGTACGTTCGCTGCCGGAGGAGAAGGCATTGCTGCCGATCCCGATGGTAAATGCCGCTTCAAGGTGAATACGGGAAGTTTGAGCCTTGGTCCTCACGGTTACACGGGTCAGATTGGCTATGAGAAAGATGGCAAAATGGAATTCATTCCGTTCGCTACCCAGCCGTTCTTCGTTGGAGAGCCTGCCTTGGTTGTATCTCCTGTGAACATGAACGTGTTCTACCGTGGTTTGGATAATCCGGTGGAAGTTTCGGTTCCGGGCGTTGACCGCAGCGCACTTACGGTGACCATGACCGGTGGTAGCATTACACCAAGTCCGGATGGAACGTACAACGTGAAGCCGGGTGAGGGCAAGGAGGCTACTATTAACGTATCTGCAAACATCAACGGTGAATCGGTACAAATGCCGGCGCGTCAGTTCCGTATCAAGCGTATCCCTGATCCTGTTCCGTCATTTGGTGGTAAGAAACCCTATGACAGCACGATCTCTCAAGGAGATGCCGGTGTTGCGGCAGGTGTGCGCGCTGAAATGGAAGGGTTTGACTTCCCGGTTACGGCTGTTGTTTCTTCTTTCATGGTTACCTTGGTAAGTAATGGTGTGATGAAGGAATACAAGTCAAACGGTAATAAGATTTCGGATGATGCCAGCGCAGCAATTCGCAAGATGAAGAAGGGTGAAAAGATTTTCATCGAGCAAATTATGTGTAAGCTCCCTGACGGTACTGACCGTAAGTTGGCGGCAATTACGTTGAAAGTGCAGTAAAAACTAAATATCATGAATCGTAAAAGTCTGTTTCTGCTCCTGTTCTGTGTAGCGTTCCAAATCACGCAAGTGTTGGGACAAACGCAAACCGTGTTGGATGGTGCTTACGTGCGTGAGCATAACCCAACCCGTAAAGTAATTGGTTATCCTTATTTGCGTGAGGCTGATGTTATGTGGGCTAAGCGCGTTTGGGAAGTAATCGACCTACGACAGAAAATCAATCAAACCCTGTATTTCCCGATTGATGAATTGGAGAACCGCAAGAGTTTGTTTGATGTGATTCGTATAGGATTGATTGACCAGGGATCAATTACTGCATACGGCACAGGTCCGACGCAAGAAGATGATGAGTTTCGTTATCCCCTTGGACAGGCAGAATTGGATTCCATGTTGAACCCCGTAGTAATCCGTTACCGAGAGAACCTCGATACGGGCGAAAAGGAGGAGATGCGCAACGTAGAATCGATCAAAACCAGCGATGTTGTTCAGTACAAAATCAAGGAAGACTGGATTTTTGACAAGCAACGTTCTGAACGTTACGTGCGCATTATTGGTATTGCTCCCATCGTGAATCGTTATACGGAGTCGGGAGAATTCAAAGCACGTAAAGAACTGTTTTGGTTGTATTACCCGGAGTGTCGTTACATCTTCAACAATTATGACGTATTCAACATGCATAATGGGTCGCAACAGATGACTTTCGATCAGTTGTTCCAAATGCGCATGTTCCAAGGGTATATCGTGAAAGAAGATAACGTTTACAATCGTAACATCGATCCAACATGGAAGGGTGTTGATGCACTCATGGAAAGTGAGCGCATTAAGAACGAACTGTTCACACTCGAGCACGATTTATGGCATTATTAAGCTTTAGTAAAAGATAGCAAAGCGCCCCTCCTGCAGGGGCGCTTTTCGTTTATGTCGGCTGCGGATAAAGCGGATGTGCGTTGTACTTTTGCACCCGCTTTTCAGGACATGGTTACAGTAGGCAATCTCACAATCCATTTTGGTTCTCGGGAATTATTCTCGAGGATTGGTTTTTTTATTGGTCCGCGTGATCGTATCGGCCTCGTGGGAAAGAATGGAGCGGGAAAATCAACCTTGCTCAAGACGCTGGCCGGTCTGCAAAATCCGAATGAGGGAAGCATTGCACTGGCGCGCGGAACGACAGTGGGTTATCTCGCTCAAGAGATGAAACACAGTGAGAATGCAACAGTGTATGAGGAAGCTTCTACAGCTTTCAAAGAAGTCCAACAGCTCAAAGAGAAAGTAGAGTCGTTGACGGTTGCTATCACCGATCATCATGATTACACCAGTGATGACTATGCGCACAAACTCGAGCAGCTCGAAGAAGCAGCGCATCGCCTGGATTTGTTGGGAAGCGGAAACCTGGAAGAGAAGATAGAGAAGGTTCTCAAGGGACTGGGCTTTCGTTCGGAGGACATGACGCGCAAAATGGCGGAGTTTAGTGGTGGATGGAAAATGCGCGTGGAGCTTGGAAAAATTCTACTGCAGAACCCTGACTTATTGCTACTCGATGAGCCGACCAACCACTTGGATATTGAAAGTATCGAGTGGTTAGAGGATTTCCTGAAAGATTATCCCGGTGCGATTGTCTTGATTTCTCACGATAGAACTTTCCTGGATAATGTGACGATTCGAACAATCGAAATTTCCAAGGGAAAGGTGTACGATTATAAGTTCTCTTACAGCAAGTACATCGTTCAGCGTCAGGATGAGGTAGAGCGCCAAGAAGCTGCCGCCAAGAATCAGCAGAAATACATTGAGGACACCCAAAAACTGATTGATAAGTTCCGTGCGAAAAAGGACAAGGCGGCCTTTGCCCAAACGTTGATTCGCAAACTCGAGAAACTCGATCGTATTGAGGTGGATGATATCGATGGTACGAAGGTTCGTATCAGTTTTCCTCCGGCACCGCACGCCGGAAAAATTATCCTTGAAGGAAAATCACTCGGAAAGGCATACGGTAACAACCGTTTGTTTAGCGGTGTGGATATTACCGTTGCCCGCGGTGAGAAGATTGCGCTTGTCGGAAAAAATGGCGTGGGTAAGAGCTCGCTGATTCGCATGATTATGCGCAAGGAGCAGCACGAGGGTGAATTCACTCCGGGTTACAGCGTGAGCATTGGTTATTACGCGCAGAACCAGGCTGATGAGTTAGACGGCACTAAAACGGTCTTTGAAACCATCGACGATGAAGCCGTTGGTGAAGTGCGCAAGAGCGTACGATCTATGCTTGGCGCATTCTTGTTCAGCGGTGATGATGTAGACAAGAAGGTGCGCGTGTTGAGTGGCGGTGAAAAGGCGCGACTGGCTCTTTGTAAACTGCTGCTTCAGCCATACAATTTTTTAGTATTGGATGAACCAACCAACCACTTGGATCTTGCATCGAAAGAAGTGCTCAAACAAGCGCTGATGCGCTACGATGGTACACTGCTGGTGGTGAGTCACGACCGTGATTTCTTGAACGGTCTCACCAACATGGTGTATGAAATCAAACCCGATAGGCTGCGCATGTGGCAAGGTGATGTGCTCGACTTTTTGAAGGAAAAGAAGGCAGAGTCGATTGCCTTGTTTGAAAAGGCGAAGCCCGCCGCAGTTGAGAAAAAGCAGCAGGTGATTCCGGAAACGCCTTCCAATGGAGCATCGCGAGAAGAGCTGAAGGAGCGCGAGAAGCTCAAGAAAAAACTGGAATCACAGCTGCAGAAAAGTGAACGCGAGATCGAGCGTCTAGAAGCGGAGATTGCGGCGATGGATAAAGAGATAGCAGTTTTGGATTACAGTGATGCTTCCGGATCAAAACAAAAGCTTGACGCCTACGCGGTATTGAAATCCAAGCTCGACCAGGTCATGCAAGCATGGGAAGAAACCGGAAATGAACTTTCCGGTCTCTAGATTTTCCTATTAAATCGGTACACTATTATTCGCCTTGTCCGTGGCAGGATTTGTACTTCTTGCCACTACCGCATGGACACGGATCATTTCTTCCAATACGCACATCGGCTTTCACCGGTTCTGCTTTCGCAGGCGGTGTCATACCTGCTGCCGGCATCGGCGCCTGTGCAGGCTGCTGCGCTACGGCCACGCGTTGCTGAAGATTTAAGCTCTCCGCTTTTTGCGTGTTCATTCGCGCAGGTTCCGGTGCTTTGGCTGCAGGGGCCTGACGCACTTGTCCTTGCTGTCCTTGTGGCAAGCGCGCATGCATTAAAAATCCGGTGAGTTCGCCATTGACTTTAGCGACCATCGCCTTGAAAAGATTGTAGCTCTCGAGCTTGTAGATCAACAGCGGATCTTTTTGTTCGTGAGAAGCAAACTGAACATTGCTGCGTAAGTCGTCCATGTTGCGCAAGTGCTCTTTCCAGCTTTGATCAATCATGGCCAGCGTAATTCCTTTCTCCAGTGCATCAACGATTTCTGCACATTCTGACTGATACGCTTTTTCCAGATTAGCGGCAACTTGTACCGTTTTGCGTGAATCACTGAAAGGCACAGCGATGTTGGTGAAACCTTGCGTGTTGTTTTCAAACACATTCTTGATTACCGGAAATGCTTCGCGCTTGATTTCTTCCACGCGATACTTGTAGCGTTGTTCAACCGCCTGATACGTGCGGTGAACGAGGTCATCTGCTTTTGTGGTAAGAAACTCTTCCTGTGTAACAGGTGACTCAATACCGAAGTGACGCAATAAATCCAGTTTGTAGCCATCGAAGTTTTTGATGGGCTGGTTCATTTCAACTGCTCCTGCCGCAAGGTCGTAGAACATGTTGTCAATGTCGAGCTTTAAGCGTTCTCCAAACAATGCGTGACGGCGGCGCTTATAGATGACTTCACGCTGTGCGTTCATCACATCATCGTACTCCAGCAGGCGCTTGCGAATGCCGAAGTTGTTCTCTTCGACTTTTTTCTGTGCGCGCTCAATGCTTGAAGTAATCATGCCGTGCTGAATTACTTCGCCTTCTTTCAATCCCAGGCGGTCCATCATTTTAGCGATGCGATCGCTACCAAACAAGCGCATGAGATCATCTTCCAGCGATACGTAGAACTGCGATGAACCGGGGTCACCCTGACGACCGGCACGACCGCGTAACTGGCGGTCGACACGACGAGAGTCATGGCGTTCTGTTCCGATGATAGCCAAACCACCGGCGGCTTTTACTTCCGGAGTAAGTTTAATGTCGGTTCCACGACCGGCCATGTTTGTAGCGATGGTAACCGTGCCCGAACGGCCGGCCATAGCCACAATGTCTGCTTCTTTTTGGTGGAGTTTCGCGTTCAATACCTGGTGTTCAATGCCCCGCAGGCGCAGCATTTTCGAGAGCAATTCACTTACCTCAACGGTTGTTGTACCGACGAGTACCGGACGACCGGCAGCGCTGAGTTCAGCGATTTCCTCAATGACCGCGTTGTATTTCTCGCGCTTGGTCTTGTAAACTTTATCTTCCATATCCTTCCGCGAGATCGCGCGATTGGTTGGAATGACCATGACGTCGAGTTTGTAGATGCTCCATAATTCACCGGCTTCTGTTTCTGCCGTACCGGTCATACCCGCAAGCTTGTGATACATGCGGAAATAATTCTGCAAAGTGATGGTCGCATAGGTTTGTGTCGCAGCCTCAACGCGCACATTTTCTTTGGCTTCTATGGCCTGGTGCAAACCGTCGGAATAGCGACGGCCTTCCATGATACGGCCGGTCTGTTCATCCACGATTTTCACTTTATTATCCATCAAGACATAGTCGACGTCTTTTTCAAAAAGAGCGTAGGCTTTCAGCAGTTGATTGATGGTGTGAATGCGTTCACTCTTGATGCTGTAATCACGCATCAATTCATCTTTCGCTTTCAGTTTGTCTTCGTCTGATTTTCCGCTGTTTTCGATTTCAGCGATTTCAGAACCGATATCCGGAAGCAGGAAGAAACGGTCGTCTTCCATGTTTTTGGAGATCAACTGAATTCCTTTCTCCGTGAGTTCGATTTGATTGTGTTTCTCGTCGATAACAAAGTAGAGTTCTGCATCGACCTTCGGCATATCGCGTTGGTTGTCTTGCAAGTATTGGCCTTCTGTCTTGAGCAATTGAGCTTTCACGCCTTCCTCACTCAAAAATTTAATCAGCGCTTTGTTTTTCGGTAATCCGCGGTAGGCGCGGTAGAGCGCAAGGGAACCTTCTGTTGTATCATCTTTTGAAGGCGATGAGCCATCGGGCTGCAATTTCTTTTTAGCCAGGGTGAGGAAGTCATTCGCTGCAGACTTTTGGGCATTCATCAGCAGCTGCACTTTTGGCTTGAGGGCATCGAATTCCTGATCGTCGCCTTTCGGTGTCGGACCGGAGATAATCAACGGTGTGCGGGCTTCATCGATGAGTACGCTGTCGACCTCATCCACAATGGCGAAATGGTGTTTGCGCTGCACAAGCTGTCCTGCTTCCACGGCCATGTTATCGCGCAGGTAATCGAAACCAAATTCGTTGTTTGTACCGAAGGTGATATTCGCGCGGTAAGCGTTGCGGCGGGCGTTGCTATTGGGTTGATGACGGTCGATGCAGTCCACAGAGAGGCCGTGAAACTCATAAAGTGGGCCCATCCATTCGGAGTCACGCTTGGCGAGGTAGTCGTTGACGGTCACCACGTGAACTCCTTTTCCGGCGAGGGCGTTGAGGAATACAGGGAGTGTTGCAACGAGTGTTTTACCCTCACCGGTAGCCATTTCCGCTACTTTGCCGCGGTGCAGTGCGATACCACCGATAAGCTGGACGTCGTAATGCACCATGTCCCACTGGACGCGGTTTCCGGCGGCCAACCAGTTGTTTTTCCAAACGGCGGTGTTTCCTTCAATAGCGATGTAATCTTTCGAAGTAATGGTAGCCAGTTGGCGATCAAAATCGCTTGCAGTGAGGCGGATTTCGGTGTTTTCCTTCAGACGGCGTGCGGTTTCTCGAACAATGGCGAATGCTTCCGGGAGAATTTCTTCGAGAACAACCTCCAGTTCGCGGTCAATCTCTTTCTCGAGCTTATCGACCTGGGTGAAAATGGCTTCTTTCTGCTCGAGCTCAGTACCGGGCAGGGCTTCCGCCTGGATTTTCAGTTGACTGATTTCTTCTTCTTGGGCTGCCAGGCGTTGTGCGATAGTTTGCTTCAGTTTCTCGCTGCGGCTGCGCAGTTCGTCATGGCTGATGCCGTTGAGGGATTGCCCAATCGACTTGATTTTCTCGACAACGGGGGTTATGGTTTTCAGGTCCTGCTGGGATTTGTCGCCCACGAGTTTTTTCAGGATCTTATTAATTGCTCCTATCATATATATAAGTATGTCTTC
>JBKCDO010000180.1:0-5055 GCA_046304755.1 Flavobacteriales bacterium | reverse complement strand
ATTATTGAGGGAGTGTCTCATGCCTTCCGAAGTCGCAGTGAATCTAATTGTATTTCTATTGGCGCTAACCGCGTTTCAAGCGTTGTCATTTGTCTATTTTCTCTATACCAATAAAGAAGCGACAGCTTTTGGGAAGCATGAGCAACATACGGAAGGATCCGGCGAAGATGATTTCCCGGTCGACTCACCCATCCATCGTCCGATGCATTGGTTGAGTCGGCGTTTGATAGGTCAGAAATGGCGAGTGGACACGTATCTAACTTCAATCAATCGTATTGCGCGTGCTCGGGACAGTCGTCATTATAAAAGGGAAATCTTACAAAAGGTATTCAATCAGCATCATTTGAATGCTTCGCGATTTGAGTTACTCATCCTCCTATCTTTTCTCTTTCTGGGGGCTGTAGCTTCTGTTGAGGTATTCATTCTTCCGGCCGCAGCGAGTGTATTGCTCTTTTTAACGATGCTCATCATGGTTATCAGTGCACTGCATTCCTGGTTGCGTGGCTGGACTTTTACGCTTGTTGTCGCATTCATCGCTTTCTTGAATTTCGCCCATCACCGACTCAGTTGGTTTCGCAATCCGACCACTGCTTACGGATTGAATTATTCCGCTCAACCTGTGACTTATGAGCCGCATGCAGCAGTGTACGACAGTGCTGAAATCGAACACGATTTGAAGCATATGGAGAATATCCTGTCGACTCGCCTAAACGTGCCGGCATCCGATAGCATCACCAAACCAAAGTTGGTCATCCTCAATCACAGCGGGGGAGGCACGCGTTCGGCGTACTGGACCATGCGCGCTATTCCCTATGCTGATAGTATTTGCGCAGGGAAGTTGCTTGCGCAAACTGTTCTCATGACAGGCGCATCAGGAGGAATGGTAGGGGCAGCGTATCTGCGTGAATTGTTATTACAAGCTGAATCCGGTAGAATCAATCTGAATGACCCGCGTTATGCGGAGAATATGGGTAAGGATTTGCTCAATCCGATTATGCTCGCCGCCACCACGGGTGATTGGTTCATTCGCTACCGCCGATTAGATGATGACGGTTATCGTTATTCGAAAGATCGAGCGACTGCACTGGAGGAACAACTCCAACGCAATACCGGCGGAGCATTCGATAAGCGATTGAGTGATTATGCGCAACTGGAAGCAAAGGGTGAAATTCCATTGATGATTTTATCTCCGACCATAGCCAACGATGGCCGGCGTTTAATCATCGGTTCACAGCCGTATAGTTTTTTGTGTGAAGAGGATGGTACAAGAGGCAATGATCAATCTTTATTGCATGAAAATATTGAGTTCACCAAGTTGTTTGCAGCGCACGATCCCGGTCATTTGCGCTTCTCCAGTGCACTGCGCATGAATGCGACTTTCCCATATGTAACACCTATGGCTGTGCTTCCCAGCGAACCTGCCATGGAAGTCATGGATGCCGGTATCCGCGATAATTTTGGTTGGAAGACTACCTACCGATTTGTTCACGCGCTGCGCAATTGGATTGAAGCCAATACGAGCGGGGTGGTGATTGTGCAAGTGAGGGATCTTCCGCGCGATAAGGACTTGGGTGAACATTCCCCATCGTTAATCAATAAGTTCTCCGCGCCACTTGGCGGTATTTATGGCAATCTTACACGAACGCAAGATTATAGTGGCGACGATGCACTATTGCTTTTACAATCTGCTCTGAAAGTCCCGGTAGAGACCATTCAGTTTCAATTAGAACAAACCAAGGAATCGCCTATCTCATTGAGTTGGCATCTGACGCGCAGCGAGAAGAACTACATCCGACAGGCAGTCAACGAACCGTTTTTTAAATCGGAACTAAAACGGTTGCAAAAATTACTTGAAGAAAATTAAGAGAGCGAATGTGGGGCTTCCAGATTGAAGAGCGGAACGTTCACTTCAAACAATTGATCCGCCCCGAAGCGCTGCATGGTATAGAAACCGTGCATGGAGCCGCGCGGAGATTGTAGATCACACGCACTGCTGTAACTGAAATACTCACCGGGCATGATAATGGGAGTTTCACCTACAACACCGGCACCTTCTACTTCGCGCTTGATGCCTTGAGAATCGAAAATGAACCAATGACGACGCAGGAGCTTCACCGGAAAATCGTTTTGATTTTCCATGGTGATGTGATAGGAAAACACATAGCTCTCATCTGCAGCGCTGCTCAAGTTTTCTTCAAACCGAGGATGCACTGTAATTCGAACGCCTGATGTAGTCTTTGTTAAAACGGGATTCACGATACAAATATAAAAGCCGACTGAATGTTACAGCACGTCCGCCACCAAAATTTAAAGGGTAGAGTGTCAAAAAAAAACAGCCGCCGATTGGCGACTGTTTTCTATTATCATTTCAACTGTTTATCATTTCGCAAGAACGTCAGCTCCCTTCTCTTTGAGGAGCAGGTCAGCCTCGCTGAGCGTTATTCGCTTGCCATTGTAGTAGGCCGTAACGAAGGCATCAGCGATCCCCATTTTACGCACCTCATCGCGCTTCACAACAGCGTCAGCCATATTGTTGAATTGCCCTGAGGTGTAGCGTATCTTGTTCGTTTCTGTCAATTCCGAATTCAACGGATTCACGTTTTGCAGCAGAGCGGCAGCAACCGGCTTGCTATATACACCCACCTGGATGGTGAAGAACAATCCTTTAACTGCTTCGACCTGCTGTGCTTTGGCAACAGTTTCCTGATCAGCTTTGTAATACTCCGTGTTCTTTGGTGCGGCAGCAGCAGCCTCAATTTCAGCCACCGTGCGGGTAACCGGCTTGCGTGCTAATTCTGCTGCAACTTCAGCATCGATATTCAGATTACCGGTTGAAGCGGCGGACTGGACATTGTTGTTGTTCGCTGTTGTATTGTTAGCATTCGCGTTCATTGCTGTAGCAGTAGTTGAAACACCTGACGGATTGCTCGGAGTTGCCGATTGATTTTGGGCAGCTGTATTCGCCGAGGCAGCAGTATTACCATTAGCAGCCGATGAAGTGTTTACAGCAGCACCTGCTGCATTAGCAGCGGTGTTGCCGGTAGCTGCTGTCGATGTGTTTTGTGCAACACTGCCCACAGCGGCTTTTTCAAATGCTGCTTTAATTGAAGCCGCGAGTTCAGGACCATCGGTAATGGCAGCAGCTTCGTAGAGCGGAATGCGCTTGCCATCACGGTAAGCCACGATGAAGGCATCGTTGTAGCCCATGGCGCGGATTTGCTGTTTCACCTGCTTGGCGTTATCGAATTGAACGAAGAAACCTGCGGTGTAACGAGTAATACCGGTATTCAAACGCTCGCCACTGATTGGAGCGAATTGATCGTAAAGGTTTTGTGGGATGTCATTGCGGAAGGCACCAATTTGAACTTTGTAGTAGACACCCTTAGGCATTTCCATATCAATTGGAATTGGACGTGAATCGCTGTACACGCCGCGCGCAGTCATAGCAAACAAATCTGCGACAACTTCAGACGGCATGCTGTAGTAGTAGTCAGCAGCATTGGCAGAGGCTTTTGCCTTGGCTTCAGCCGGAGCGGCAGGTTGAACAGCAGCGGCCGATGTGGCTATCGGTGCTTCAGGCGCTGATACAACGCGAACGGTTTCGGTGGTTACCACTTGACCGTCATCGTATTTCTGACCATCCACTTCTTCTGACACTTTCACGGTTTGAACTTCTTCGGTCAATTGGCGTGTTCTTTCCGTATTGATGTTTCCTGCTCGGGTGGTATAGATCTGTGCAGTAGCTGAGGCAGGTTCAGTTGTTGTTGTTTCAGTCGCCTCGGTGGTCGTTGCTTCCGTTACTGACACGTCATTCTGTTGGTTGTCTGCGGCAGCTGTATTGTTGGTTGAAGCAGGAACTGTTGCTTCTACACGGGCGAAATCCGTTACCGCTTCTGAAGATTGATCTGTGTTTGCAGTGCCGGTGGTTTCTGCTGATGCATCCACTGTGGTTGAACCTGCGGCGGTATCTGCTTTAGTCTCGCCTGTTGATTTCATCTCGGCCTGAGCTGCAGCAACTACATCGGCGTTGTTATTTTCATAAGCAGCATTCAGGTTAGTCGTTTCAGCAGGAGTTTGGGCTGTTGCTTCAACAAGAGTAGCAGAATCCTTCTTCTGTGAAGCCGGTACAGTGCCGGTTTTCAAAATAGCCAAATCCGCTTCGTTGTATTGGTTGAGTACTTCAAGATTGTTGCAGATCGTTTGAATTTGACGCTGTTGGTCGATGGCCAAAGCTTCCAAGGCATAGGCCTGACGATAGTAGTCAGCGCGTTCGATATCATCATAAATAGGGCGTGCCTGTTCGCGCAGTTTATCTGCCGCTTCCATGTTCATTTCCGATTCGCGCTTCAAACGAGTAACCTCATCGCGCACCAATACTTTCTCGTTAATCTTCTCCTGGTTGTCGCCCACCAATTCATTGGCCTTCGAACGTTCCGCGTTGTATTCTTCACGGGTCATATCGGCAACAACATTCGCATTTTCAATCTCCAACATAGAGCGCTTGAGATAAAGCTGTTCGGCTTTCACATCGAGTTTGCGCAATGCAGACTCACTCTTGGTAGCCTCCATCTCTGCCTCAGTCAACAGGATGTCGTCATTGATAGATTCGATTTTATCCATGTTGTTGAGGCGAGCGCTGATCTGCGGGTGCTTGGCTGAAAGTTCGGCAAATGCAGCTCCTTCGTAAGCGAAGATTGACTTCACTTCCTCTTTCGGGGCGAACATTTTCTTGATCTCGGCGGCATCGCGCTCGACTGATTTCTCGGCCGGTGCAGCAGTCTCAGCTGTAACTTCCGGCTGTTGCGTAGTTTCCGCTTGCGCTGCAGCAGCTTGTTCTGCTTCAACAGCGTCAACGGTAAGTGTGGTTTCTGTTGCAGCAGGCTCAGCCAGTGGATTCAATTCATCAACGATGGCTTCGCCTGTGCTGTCGGTCAATACTTCCGATGGGGCAGGGGCTGATGCCGAAGCGGTGAGCTCAAGGTCATGACGGTAAGCCATTTGCTTGGCTTCCACCATCAGGCGCTGATCTTCAATAGCGGCTATCTCTGCCTCAAT
>JBKCDO010000179.1:0-20140 GCA_046304755.1 Flavobacteriales bacterium | reverse complement strand
CTGCAGTTTCATTACACGCGCCGCATCAGCAAGAAACTAAAGTTGCATGGGGCGTTAGGAGGTTATATTGCCTTTGCCGGCACCTTAAAAACGGAGCAGAGCGCGCTGGCTGATTACGAGGCATTGCTCAAGTTTCAAGCGATTTCGGAGTCCGAGGTCATCAGCGTGTTTGAAGCCAATGGCGAATATGATGTTGAGTTGACGGAGAGTACGCTCACCGGCGAACAGCGCAACAATAGTGCTGCACTCGGTGTGTATGATATTGACTTCGACAGCGAGCTCAGTGGAAAATCCAAAGTGAAGACTTCATTGGGGTATGGCGTGATTGCGCGCTTGGGCGCCGGTTGGATGATTAACAGTAACACGGAAGCGTTGGTTTCCGTTGGCGCTATGACCGGCGTTCAAAGTTGGGACGCAGAAAAGCTTACCCTTGCCGATCGCACCAACGATGTTCAATCGTTGGGATCATCCCTAACTGCCGCGGGAGAATGGAAATCCTTTCATATTCTTGTCAATGGTGGAGTGAGATTCTATTTAAGTTCGTTCAATAAAAATCCTCTAAATCGGTAATTTGTATGTCTAGACCTATTCGAAAAAAAGGACCCGACAAGGTGTTCATTTTTGGGGGAGCCCTGGTGCTTCTGATTATTTCCATTTATCTCTTGATTAAGTTTTTGTCGGCCCCTGAATGTGCCGCCGGCTTTCATTTTCATGAGAAAGAGAATGGCAACATTGAGCCCGGACGGGTAGTTGTTTTCACCGATACCACACCCGGCGAGATTGAAAGTCGTTTGTGGGATTTTGGTGATGGTTCATCCTCTAATGAGCAGGTGCCGGAACACATCTACAATCAAGAGGGCACCTACGTCGTGGTGCTCACCATCAATAAAACGTGCAGCGTCAGCGATACGGTAGTGGTGATGCCGGCCACAGAAGAGTTTTTGCAGGAAACGGTTTACCCATTGGCCATCATTGATGGACCGACTGAGGCCTTTGTGGGTGATCCTGTTCAGTTTTATGATCGCACACCCAATTCGATAGAACGTCAATGGAACTTCGCGGATACCGATGATATCATCTACGAAAAAGATCCCGTGCACACCTTCACGGTGGCTATGGAATACACCGTGACTCTGGATATCAAGGAGCACGAACAAGCCCGGCACAAGATCGTGGTGAGACGCAAAAAGGCAGATACGCCACGTGTGGAAGAGCCCAAGAAAGGAGGAGGTGGTGGTCCACCACCGCCACCACCACCACCACCGGCGCCTGTCTAAAAAGAAGCCGACTTCAAAGCCGCTATCAAGGCTCAGTGCGGCGGAGGTTCGCTGGCCATCAAGAAGATTGGTTCGTTCTTCGGCGGGACCTTCAATATTCCGCTGTCGGAGCCGACAGGGAAAATTGGAAAGCTAAAAGGGTTAATCGATTTGATGACCATCAATGGAGATTGTAACTACCTCGATGGCTACAAAGTGGCGTTTGATAAAGATGCCGATGGAATTATTACACGCGTTGTACTCAAAAAATAATTTTAGCTATGACTAAGGCCCTTTTCTGTTTTTTACTCGGCATCACGGTGATGTGCGGGCTGCGCGCGCAACAAGCGTTACATTTTGTTTATGTTGATGCCAGTCAGCCGCTGGTGAATGAGGATTTCTTCTCAGACAATGAGATCAGCAGTGTGCTGGAGTTTGTCGGTATGCATAATCAGGCCATGGTGTATTATTGTGATGGAGCTTCGAGCCGTATGTTTCGCGGGAATGATGCACAGGCGCAATTATCGGATGCGATTTACGCGCAAATTCCGCCTCAGCCCGATATGCGAACCGATAGAAAGAAGATTCGAGATTATCTGTTCAATGCGCTGGATGAATTTTCGGGCGAAGTGCATCTGTATTTCTACTACACCGATAAGCAGGTGAAGGATGTGCTTGCCGGAAATAACTACATGGCGAAGTTGCTGCCGCGCGAATTGTTTGCAGTCGGAGGCACTTCTATTTCCAGCATGTTTGTGCACCTGTATTACAGCGATCGACCCGGTAAAATTGACAAGGAGCAGGTACTCGCCAATCTTTCGTTCTATAATACCGAGTTTCCTCCCGCTATCGAATTTCAAATCACTGAATTGAATTAAGTATGAAAAGAATTTTCTGGGGAACAGTGTTGTTCCTGACAAGTTTTGCCGCTATGGCTCAGGGAACAAAAGATAAGAAGTATGTTATCCAGCCATCGGAGTATCTCAAGCGACCCCATGTGGAATTGCCCAAAGGTGTCCTGCGCGTGGAATCGGGTATTCAAACCCTGTGGAAGGTCTACAGTGACCGCGATAATAATCCGACCTATGCCGATCCAAAGGATGGTGCTGCGACCAAGAGCTCGTTGACCTTCGGACAAGCATTTGTGGTGTGGGATGAGACCGATGACTGGGTTCGAATTTGTGAGTATCAAAGCAATTCAATTGATCGGGCGAAGCGCGTTTTCAACCAAGATGTGAAGGATTATGGATGGATTAGAAAGAGCAAATTATTGCTTTGGGAGCGGGCGAAGATTAATCCGAAAACAGGATTTACCATGAAGTGTATGGCCATCAATAAGTTTGAAACCTTCAAGGCAAATCTGGTGGCTTACGCCAAGGATGATAAACTCGATTTATACAACCAGCCCAATAAAACGGCACCCCGCAATGGGAATGATGCCCGTCTGATGACCTTTTTGTTCATTTTCGATGAAGAGGGTGATTATTACTTGATCGGCAAGACTGATCACGTTTCACCGATAACGGTGGGTGATGGATTGTTGGGGTGGGTGCACAAGGATGTGATTCAAGTATGGGATCAACGTATGGCGCTCGAGCCTAATGGCACTCAGGGTTGTCTGTTGTATCGGGAAAAGAACAATCTACCCGTTATGTTTTTCGAAACAGAGAAAGAGGCAATGAGTTTTGCCATGAATGATAAGACGGCAACGAAACTGGTGGAATTGCCATATTCGGATTCTTACAAAAAGATGAAGGCGTATGAGTACCGGTTCCCCATTCTGGAAGAAGCCAAAGTGGGAGCGAAAGTGTTTAAAACAGGGGTGATTTCAAAGGTATATGACGATCAGGGGCAGGAGGTCTTTGATGTCGACGAGCAGTATGCTATCTTGGAGGGGGCTGAGAAATTGAGAACAGCCAAGGCGGGCATCAACATCCTGTTTGTCATCGACGGAAATCCTGTCCAGAAGGGTTATATTCAAGATGTAGTAGATGCGGTAAAACAAACACAGGAGGAATTGTCATTGGACAATACCGACGGCGACTATAAGTTTGAGTATGGCGCGGTAGTGTATCGAAATGAGAGCGAGCGCGGGTGTGGAAATGTCATACAGAAGAAGCCCTTGACCGAAAGGGCCGGCGACGTGGTTAAATTTCTGGAGGGGGAACTTCAGCGCGAGACTTGCGGTTCAAATCCCGAGTTTGCCTCGCTGCATGACGGACTCGATGCTGCATTGAAGGTGTTTTCTTCTTACGGTCAAATGAAGGGCACAAACGTTATTGTTCTGATTGGCGCGCAAGGCGATAATCCGGCTGTAATGGATACCAAATTACCGAAGTTGATAACCCGCATGGCTGAGGCCCGTGTCGGTTTTATGAGTATTCAGACCAAGACGTTCGAAGCAGATGAAGCGTATGCCTATTTCGGAAGTCAGGTCGGTAAAATTGCCCGTGAGTATCAGAGCGAGATGCGAACGCTCTATGAAGACTTCTCTACTAAAACCGGTAAGATTCAGTTTGAATTTCGTGAAACAGGTGGTGGGAATATTCTGGAACTCAACTTCCCGGAACAGGCCGCCATGCCTTGCTTTGCGGACTTTCCGGAGCCGGGAAAATCAATTGATCCTAAACGCTTAACGAAATTGATTAAGCGCAGTATTATCCAAACAGCTCAAGATCAACAACAAATTTTTGCCCTTGCAGACGTCAAGTTTAAGGGCGTAGGAGAACGTCGAGAGCCCAACGAAGCATTCATGAATTATGTTTCCCAGATTGATTTACCGGGATACACACCCGAGCAGCGACGGGAAGCGTTGCGCAAGATTTCGGATAAAAACATCCAGTTCTTTCTCGAGGGCTATGCGCCGCTTCATCGTGAAGGCATGAATAACTGTGATTACTTTGAGTTTGTCATTTTGCTTGAGGATAGTGAATTGAATGAATTGATAGACAAATTTGCCGATTTCAAATCCGAGGATAATTTCGAGAGTTCCAAGAAGGTCATCATCGATGCGTATAAATCGCAAGTGTATGCGGTGCTTGGTCCTTCTGAGGTAAAGGACGCCTTGAAGAATAAGTCGCTTTACGAGTTGAATCAGTTGCTCTTTGGTTGTCCGGGTCCAACGAGGGACAGGGTCAACTCCATGCGAATGGAGGAGCTGGAAGATTTAGAAGACGCCAATGATTTGGCTCGTATTAGTGAGAGCTTTCAGCGTTCGGAAGAGGCATTGAGAGGTTACAGGGAAGACATCAACAACGCTTTTACCAGTAACGGACGACGCTACTATTGGGTACCGCAAAGTCTTATGCCAAACTAAGTATGATGAACGTTTCAATGCGCTATATTCTGATTTTATGTTGTCTTGTATCGCTGCACAGCCTTGTATGTGCTCAGCAGCGTACCACCGGTATGAAGGTGCTGGTGCCCCCTTCCGAATACAATAGTGGACCCTATAGGGTGTTGCCCAAGTTAGAACAACGTTCCGAGCGCACAATCAGAAAGTGGGTGGTATACAGTGATCGCGATGATAATTTCACCTACACGGAACCGGATCTGACCTCTGATCGCATCAATCGGTTGACCTATTTACAGTCGCTTTATGTGGTTGCAGAAACCGATAGCTTCGTGCAGGTAATTGCTTACGACCCGAGCGCAGAAGCCATCGACCATAATACGGGTATCATTAAAAAGGAACTTGAATCCTATGGATGGTTACCCAAGTCGAAAGCACTGCTATGGCTTTGTTCGATGGTTGACGAGAAGACGAAGTTTTCCCGTAAGTGTCTTGCCGTAAACAGTATTCAATCACTCGTTGATATTGAGTCACAAACGGCTAATGGCAAACTGGTGCCGTATACACAACCCGGCGGTAAACGGCCTTCTGAGTCGCGCGTGCTCCTCTACAACTTTGTGTTCGTATTTAAGGAGGAGGGCAATTACCTGTTGATCGGAAAGAAGATGCGAATGGCTGAGAGTTCTGTGCAGAACGATATCTTAGGTTGGGTGTCGAAAGACATTGTTCAAGCGTGGTCGCACCGCGTAGCATTGGAGCCTTTGCCCGGCGGTCCGGGTTCTGAACGTCAACGACAGAACACTCCTGCGCGACTATTCACACAGGAATCCGATGCGGCACACTACGCGCGAGGGGAGGAGTTTTCACCCTATAACGTGATTCCTTATGACGATAAATATGCGGAGACCATGAATCCGATTATTCCCCGTTTGCCTATTCTGAAAGAAGCTTCCAAAGACCCGCTGATTTATTACACAGGTACTGTCACTCCCGTATTCAACAGCAGCAATGACGAGGTCATGTCGGTGGAAGAACAATCCAAGGTGAACGAACAGTATGAAGTCATTCGCCGCAAGCGTTCGAATGTGAACATCGTGTTTGTGGTGGATGGATCGGAATACATGCGTCGGTATACAAGACCTATTTGCACCGCTATTCGTCGCGCGACCAATACCATGAAGTCGATGCAGTCAACAACGAATTTTGAATATGGTGCCGTGTTTTACCGCTCTGCAGCCGAGAAAGAATGCGGCTTGGATGAAATTCGACAAAAGGCGTTGACCAATGATGAGGAGGCTTTGATCAAGTTTTTGGGTAGAGAAGAAGTGCGCGATGATTGCGGATCATCAGGGGAGTATCGCTCCGTGCTAAAAGGGATTAAACGAGCGATTGATTTGCTCAGTAAAGAGGATTCAAAGAGCGAAACGAACATCATCATCTTGATTGGTGCGAGAGGAAATGATAACAAGGACTATGATCAAAAGGAACAATTAGCTGCTGAACTTGCTAAGATCAATTGCAGCCTGATGGCCTTTCAAGTGCAGTATTTGGAGTATGAAGAAAGTTTTGTGCGCTTTTCCGCCGGCGTGGATTTAGCTATCAAGCGGTCTGAGTCTCTGATTAGCGATGAACACCGCGATATCTGGCCCACTAAAACGGAGGCCGTATTCCAACCCAGAGAGGGGGGGACAATTCTGGAAATGCCATTCCCTCATGATGCTCCTGTTCCCGGATTGTTTATTAGCACAGATCCCGGTAACCCGATGGACCCTATGTTGCTGGAACGTGAAATTCGCAACATTATCATTGGTTGCATTGATAATAACGATCGTCTTTTTGCGAAGGGCGATGCGCATACGCGTGGCATGGGAAAGCGCGTAGTTATGGATGAAGCACTGCGCAATATGCTCGGTCAAATGAATGTCGATATTGATTTGTTGAAACTAGCCGCTGACGATAATATTCAGTTTTTCCGCCACGGTTATACTCCTATGAATCGCGTTGGAAGCAATGAAGATTTTTATGGATATGTACTCTTGCTATCAGATGCGGAGTTGAGAAAGTTGATTGGTGAATTGGAAACACTCGTTGGCGATGAGAGTTTGACCTTGTCGGAACGCAAAGACCATATCAAGTCTTCCTTCAAAGCACTGGCGAAGACCTATTTCGGATTCGGTGAGTCGAAATCGAAAGTGGATATCATGTCAATGGGTGAAGTACTCGACCGGTTGTATGGTGTTCCTGGGTACAAGCGCAGCGAGGTATTCAACGTCAATATCAATGACCTGGATAACCTTTCTGCAGCAGAGGTGGAGGAAATAAAAGATGAGTTCGACAGAAGGCTAAAGCTGATGGAAGAGTTCATGCACATGAATCACTTCGATAACTTCACTGAGGTATTTTACTGGTTACCTCAGCGCATTTTGCCATAGCCTAATTGCGAACTTACTTCACGATCACCAATCGCTGCTTCACAATGCCGAAGTCATTCTGTCCGGAAACAATGTAACTGCCGGCAGCCAGATTGTTCAGTTGAACACGTTTGTTGTTCGTGTTGTTTAGTGTGATTTCTTGTACCAACTGACCGGCTTCGTTCACGATGTAAAATGTTCAGGGATGGGCTCCAACGAAAGTGACTTCGCCAAACGAGGGATTGGGATAAATCATGAGCAATTCTGTAGGCTCAATGAATTCAATCGCATTCGGTTCGACAGTGATGGTGATAGGAGCTGTTTCTGCTGTTGGAGTAGTATTGCACGGTGCAGAAGAGGTTACTTCACAGGTCACAGACTGACCATTGCCGATGGTCGAAGTCGTGAAGGTCGGTCCTGAAGCGCTATTCACCCAGATGCCATTGATGTACCAGCGATAGGTTGGATTTGGTCCAACATTCTCGGCTGTTGCTGTGAACGTCACGCTTTGGCCGGCAATGATAGTTGTGCTTGTCGCAACCATGGTAATCGAAGGCGTTGTAAGCGGAGCAGGCACCAACTGTACCGTTGCACTCACCACTTCACCGGCAGTAGCGCAGCTCAGTGATGAAGTTACGCCACAGGCAATTGTCATCGCTTCGTTAATTGTGAGAGTGAGATCACCGGTGTTTTCTGAAGCAGATCCATTCACGTACCATTGGAATGTTGGTGTATTGCCTGCGTTGGCAGCATTGGCACTGAACGTGACGACATCTCCCGCGCACAGAACAGTATCGGAAGCGGTAATCGCTATCGACGGATTAAGCTCTGACACAATATTCATTTGGATTTCATTGGACAGGGCTGAAGTGCCTTCGATGCCTACTTCGTTGGAAGTGACTTGGCAGGTGATGATATCGCCGGCTTGCAGGTTGTCGAGTGTGAGCGTATCGCTTGTTTCGGCCAGTGCATTGCCGTTGAGTATCCATTGATAGATTGGCGCTGTGCCTCCATTTTCCGCAGTGGCTGCAAAAGTGATCGCATTGCCAACGCACGCAGGATTGCTGCCCGATACGATGTCGATGCTAATGGCAGCTGCCAGGCAAGATTCAATTTGGTAGGAGAAAATGCGGGTGCGTGCTGCGCTTCCGCCCGTGCTGCCTCCCATGTATTCGCTCGTGCTCCAGATGGTTACACCATCGGGATCCAGCACGCCGTGGGCATAATCACCGTTGCGGTTTGTACCTGTTTGTGAGCCACTGCCTTCAATGACCATCACTTCCGTCACAGGCAATTCGCCCAGTGGGTCGCATACACGTCGGCCTGTAAAATAGAGTCCCGGGTATAGCCCTGCCGTGGCATTGGTTTTCATATAACTCAAACCGATGGAGCCATTGTCATCCATCACCATCGAACCCATCCATCGGGTATCACTGTCGGGGGTGTATATTCCCTCCTGATACATCGACCAAGTGCCTGACGTTTGATCCTGGCGCAATTCGCACCACTTCAAACTGCGTTGACTGTTGTTGATTTTCACTGCCCAATTCAAGACAACTGAGTTGTATCCATCCCAGGTTTTCACTTGAGCGCGATACATGCAAATACCACCAATGCCATCCAGTTTTTGCGTCGTACCCGGTTGTGACACATCATCCCAATTGTTGTTATAGGAAGCGTCAAATGCAGCGGTGGAGACATTGTTAGCTGCAGTAATGGAGGCTGTCGGTGTGTTTGGTGTCCAGTTGACCGTCATGTTGTAAATATTCACGCGATCCTGGTTTCCACCTCCCCATCCATTGTCGGAGTAGGAGAAAATGGGGCATGGCGTGCCCGCAGGAAGCAATTCTCCATCCGATACGCAGCCTGTCATTGGTAAAAAGAAGCCTCCGCCATCGGGTGGGTTGAACGACGCGAAAACACTGCGCGCTCCCGGGGTTC
Organism: Flavobacteriales bacterium; assembly: GCA_046304755.1. Lineage (GTDB taxonomy): Bacteria > Bacteroidota > Bacteroidia > Flavobacteriales_D > Sanyastnellaceae > JAIBBG01. The sequence continues at coordinate 11,240 of JBKCDO010000179.1, read as the reverse complement.
CTGCAATCATAGCGTCACGTTCAAAAGCAAACACACGCTGTGTGTTGGTATTTGCAGTCATGTAATAACCATCTTGCCATACACTGAACTTCAGGTAATCCGGAAAAGAAGGCGATTCAAACGTATAGGTGTAGTAAGAGCCCAATGGGTCACCGGTGGTTGAAATGGCGATATAGATTTCATTGTTGAAGAACGATCCGAATTGCGCAAGGAACCAACGGTCAGCAGCTTTATCGTACATCACAATCGGATCACCATTGTTCTGTGTGTCGGGGTTCCAGATTGTTCCTAGGGAAATTGCGCTACCCATGGTGGATCCTGTTGCCTTGTTGTAAACGCGCAAGGTTGTGGCGTTAATCAATTGCACGTAGTGGTTCGGACCTGCAGCACCTGAAGGGTCAAATGGACGGGAGCCTCCGCTGGATTGTCCTGCGAAGTTCGCTTTGAGTTGACCTGCGGGAACGCTTCCTGGTTTGGTCTGTATCGATGCGGCATCATTGCCATAGGGCATGCCATCGGCGCCTGTGTACTCGAAGTACTGTGGTTGGCGTCCTTTGCGGTCTTTCGATTCTTTGGCTTCTACCTTTTGCAGTTTGGCTTCATTCACGCCGGGCATATCGCGCAAGGGTTTTGTCACTCGGAAAGCTTTAGCCACAATGAAACCGCTGCCCGGTTGCTCGTTTTGCGCATGCGCTGCTACTGCGTTAAACGCCATGAATACGGCGAGTACAATCGTTCTCATTTTCATACAGAATATTCCTTGAGGTGTTTAGGTCTTTGAAATCTCAGCGCAAATTATCTGAATTCAGCCTTCACATGTATTTTGCGCAAAACTTGTGATTTCATGAAACGCCGCGATTTTGTTAAAACAACCGCAACGCTTGGAGCAGGGGGGCTTTTGCTGCCGCATGCACTGCGTGCTGCTGCACGACCTGTTGATAACAAGGTGAGACTTGGATTAATTGCGGTTGGATTCCGCGGTCAAGCGCATTTGGAGGAAATGCTCAAGCGCACCGATGTGGAAATCGTCGCTATGGCCGATCCCGACACAGGCATGATGGCTATGGCGCAGGCCATGCTGAACAAGGCATCCCGCACGCCGGCTGCGGAATACACCAACGGCGATTATGGTTACCGCGAGCTGTTGCAACGCAAGGATATTGATGCGGTAATCGTGTCGAGTCCGTGGGAATGGCACTTGCGTCACGGTGTGGATGCCATGCGCGCCGGGAAAATTGTGGGTATGGAAGTGTGTGGAGCGATGACATTGGGCGACTGCTGGGAATATGTGCGCACGTCGGAAGAAACGGGTATGCCCATCATGATGCTCGAAAACGTGTGCTACCGCCGCGATGTGATGGCTGTCTTACACATGGTGCGTGAAGGGATGTTTGGTGAACTCATTCACGCGCAAGGCGGCTATGAGCATGATCTGCGTGGTGTGTTATTCAATGATGGCGTTTCTGCATACAACTCAGGCGTCGAATTCGGTGACAAAGGATACAGTGAAGCGAAATGGCGTACCAATCATTACGTCAATCGCAATGGTGAACTTTACCCAACGCATGGCCTTGGTCCTGTGGCCACGATGCTCAACATCAACCGAGGCAATCGCTTGCTGCGACTGTCTTCTTTTTCCTCCAAAGCGCGTGGGCTGAATGCGTATGTGCGCAGTCACGAGAAGGGCGGAGCCAATCATCCCAACGCGAGTGTAGCCTTCAAGCAAGGCGACGTGGTGACCACACAGATTCAATGCGCCAATGGTGAAACCATCTTGCTCACGCACGATACGTCGTTGCAGCGGCCGTACAACCTGGGATTTCGGGTGCAGGGGACCAAGGGCTTGTGGCAAGACTTCGGCTGGGGCGATCCAGACCAGGGCTTTGTGTATTTCGAAAACGAAATGAAGCACAGTCATCGCTGGGATAATTCCAAGGAATGGCTGGAGCGCTTTGATCACCCGCTGTGGAAGCGCTATGCGAAGGAGGCCGAAACATCCGGCCACGGAGGCATGGACTTCTTTGTCGATAATGCCTTTATTGAGTGCATAAAAACCAATCAGGCCTTTCCGTTGGATGTGTATGATTTGGCCACGTGGTATGCAATAACTCCATTATCAGAGTTATCAATCGCGCGCGATGGGGCGGTAGTGGATATTCCTGATTTCACTTCCGGAGCATGGATGGAACGCAGTGCTGTGTTTGGGTTGGATGAACGTTGGTAAACTATGATGAGCAGAGGAGAACATATAATTATCGCAATAACCTTTTTTTTCTTAGGTGCCTTTTCGAATGGGTTTGCTCAACAGCAATTAGCGATCGAGGTGCTTGATGCCTACGAACGAACTCCTGTGGTGCACGCTCTCGTCTTCGTGGACGAGCAAGTGTCAGGGGCCACCGATACAGAAGGTAGAGCTTTGTTGCAGCTCGGACTGGGCGAGCACGAATTGCAGTTGGTTGCCTTCGGATATGATACGCTGGTGCAGCAAGTAGCCGTTCCCGGAACAGGTGTTTTACAGCTACTGATGGTTCCGGCTGATATCCAAATGAATGTCCTCGTTGTCAGCGGTACCAAATACATCAAGCCCATTGATAAACTCGCCGTGAGCATGGAAGTAATCAAAGGGGAAGACCTGACGCGAAAGATTACGCCGAATTTGAGCGATGCCATAGAGCGTGTTTCGGGGGTAACGATACTCGATGGACAGGCGTCAATACGCGGAGGAAGCAGTTATGCGTTTGGCGCGGGAAGTCGTGTGCTATTGGTTGTGGACGATATGCCGCTCATGACAGCGGATCGCAATGATATCAAGTGGAATTTTGTGCCGCTGGAAATGGTGGATCAGATTGAGGTCACCAAAGGAGCCGCATCGGTGAGCTATGGCGCATCGGCGCTGAATGGGGTGATTCAAGTGAGAACGGCTTATCCAGAGGGAAAAACATGGACCAGAGCGTCAACGTTTTCGATGCTCAACCCCGAGCCTGCCGGTGGCGCAAGCAAATGGTGGGGCAAGGAAACACCGTATCAGAGTAATGTCTCAGTGGCGCACGCGTTTACTTCGAAAGGTGGTCTGGACGTGGTCTTGAGTGCTAATGCGCTGGACGCGCGAGGGTTTTTAAACGGTGAAAATGAACGTCGCTCACGCATCAGTTTCAAAACACGTAAGTTTTTTCATGATGGAAAAATTGCGGTAGGTCTTGACGGGAATTTTCTTTACAAAAAACAAGGGCTTTTTCTGTTCTGGGCTAATGATTCGACTTCAGCGTATTTGCCCTTCTCTTCCGGTACCAATGTTTCCACCAATGACCTCTGGACATCAATCGATCCCTGGGTGAAGTGGACGGATCGTTTCGATAACCGGCATTCATTGAAGACGCGTTATTACTTGACTGCTCAACCGCTCAATTCAGGGATGGAACCGGTGGCACATAACATCACGGCAGATTACCAGGTCAAGCGAGCCTTGCCATTGGATATTGCAGCCAGTGCAGGTGTTTCTGCTACACAAACAGTTTTCATTGATGGTAGTGTCGGTGGTCGACATGCGGGAAATCTTGCAGGTATCTTTCTGCAAGCTCAGCGTTCATGGAAGCGACTGGAACTACAAGCAGGATGGCGATATGAAGTGTTTCGCATTGATTCTATCATCACGCCGGCTGTGCCGGTTCAATCCTATGGATTGAATTATGAAATTTCACCCAAGACGCATGTTCGTGCATCCTATGGTGAAGGCTTTCGTTTCCCCTCCGGAATTGAACGTTTTTTGAAATACAATATCGACATTTTACATGTGTATCCCAATCGTGAATTGCAACCTGAGCGCGGTTGGAATTATGAGGTTGGTGTAAAACAGCGCGTGAATGTTGGTCAGTGGTCGGTGTTTTTAGATGCTGCATGCTTTCTTACTCGATACAAGAACATGACGGAGTTTTACTTCGGAAAGTATGGCCTTCCTACTGATCCACTCTTCGGGCTGGGGTTCCGTTCGGTGAACATTACCAATGCCCGTGTACTTGGGGCTGAAATTACCGCGAATGCCGAGGGTAAAATCGGAAGAATGCGCATCATGCTGCATAGCGGTTATACTTACGTATGTCCTGTTGATGTCGATCTTATGCCTGAATTGAAGTCGTTTGGACGATTGGTGCAGTACGCAGTTGAAACATTCAATACGATTGAATCAACCAGTGTTTCGCCGGTGTTGAAATACCGCTATCGTCATTTGGGTAAATGTAATCTCGATGTTGAACACGACGGTGGGTTCAGTGCCGGTGTAGGCCTTCGCACTTACAGCTACATGGAAAGAGTGGATAGTGTTTTTTCAGTTTTTATTCCGGGTTTAGATCATTACCGTCGCACGAATAAAAAAGGTAATGCCATTGTTGACCTCAGGTTTGGCTACGCGCTGAATGATCATCACCGCATCGTTATTCACTGCACTAATGTGTTCAATCGATTTGTAGCGCTGCGTCCTGCGAAACCGGAGGCTCCGCGTGGAATTGGCGTGCAGTACACCATGAGCTTTTGAGGTTAGTCGTACTCATTGAGTCCAACCAAAAAATACTTCTCGTTGTTGAGCAAATACCCCTGATCTGTTTTGCTGATGCGCAGGCTTGTTTGCTCACCATTGTTCCAGAATAGCGTCAGGTATTCTTGCCCTGATTTTTTTTCAATCGCATATTTTCCTCCATCGTCTCCGGAAGTGGCTGCACTGAAATCATAGTAGCCTCCGCTGGAATAGGCGCTGCTGCTTCTAAAGTAAAACGTGCCATTCTCGTAGAGATAATAGGCCCATTTTTCAGTGTAGCCATTTCCGGTGTACAGGTGCAGAAACTTCTTATTCGCATAGCTTCCTGTGTTGGAAGCTTTAGCCGCGCTTGGAGTTGTTGTGGTTTGAGTACTAACGTTGTATGCCGATTCGAGTTCTTTCCACACGGCATCAATGGATTCGCTGCTGCGGGTGAAGTAGACGATGTTCAGTTGTTCATCGGTCACCCAAAGATTCCCGGCTTCATCCAGTGCGCCAAAACTGGCACCTGCTGAGGGATTATTGGCGTAAGCCATTTTCAGCGTCGGATCTTGCCAGGTGCAGGTGACCTGCTCCAGCACATTGCCGTCGGTGATATAGGCTGATAGGGTGTTGTTTTTCAATCGAAGCGCCAACACCAGCGAATTTTCCTGAGAAACAAAGACACCCTGAAAATTGGATAGTTGTGCGAGAAGGTTCGAGCAACTGTAGACTAGAAGCACGATTGACGCTGCACAGATTCGTAGTATTGTGTTCATGATGAACTTGTTTTGAGAGTGGAAAATTAGCGCTTGTATTCGAAATTCTGACTAGCAAGAATTTGCTATCGACAACAGCATTTTAATCCTGTATGTTTGAACCATGAAATCCTTCTCACCACGGATCCATATCCTCAAGGCTGTTACCTGGCGCATTACGGGTTCCATTGATACGATGGCCTGGGGCTGGGTCTTGTCGGGAAGGTGGCAGTTGGGCTTGAGTGTTGGGCTGCTGGAAATGCTGACCAAGATTGTGCTCTACTATTTGCATGATCGGGTTTGGCATGTCGCAGAATTAAAGTCGACCAAACCCAGTCATGTTATCCATCTGACCAAGACCATTACATGGCGTGTTATCGGCACGCTGGATACCATTATTTTGAGTTGGCTCCTGAGTGGTGATATCGCACTGGGATTACAGTTGGGTAGTATTGAGATTGTCACCAAGATGATTCTCTATTATCTGCACGAGCGCCTCTGGCATCGTGTGAAGTATTCCGGCGAAGCCTTTTCAGCTGATGTGTAAATGATGGAAAATCTTCAACGTCATAACTACCGGGTTCTTCCCGAAGACCGATCAACACTCATGGGTCATCCGCCCATGTTGATTTGGTTTACGGGATTGTCGGGATCGGGAAAAAGTACATTGGCCGATGCCTTGGAGGCAGAGCTCATTGGCAGCGGTGTCCATGCTGTTTCACTTGACGGTGATGCTTTGCGTATGCGACTAAGCTCAGACCTGGGTTTTTCAGATGCCGATCGCGATGAACATCTACGCCGAGTAGGTGAGGTGGCGAATCTACTGTTGGATGCCGGCCTCGTGGTCTTGGCCGCATTTGTTTCCCCTCTGAAATCGCAGCGTAATCGTATGAAAGAATTGGCAGGCGAGTCGCGCTTCATGGAGATATACGTGAGCACTTCATTGGAAGTATGCGAGCAGCGCGACATCAAAGGACTATATCAAAAGGCACGCGCCGGTGAGATTTCGAACTTCACCGGTGTATCTGCTCCTTACGAAGCTCCTGATCACCCGGATGCTGTTGTGGATACTGCTAATGTTGACGTGGAGCAAGCGGTTGAATCGCTTAAATTCGCGCTGCGAAAAAGAGGTTTTCCACTATGAGTTTAACCATCAATGCTGATCATCTCGACGAACTGGAGCACGAAGCGATCTTTGTGTTACGCGAAGTGTTTGCCCAGTTTGATCACCCGGTGATTCTTTTTTCCGGTGGAAAGGATTCGATAGTAGTTACTCATCTCGCTCGCAAGGCATTCTTCCCGGGCAAGGTTCCTTTTCCTTTATTGCACATTGATACGGGACATAATTTCCCTGAAACCATGCAGTTTCGCGATGATTTGGTCGCAAAGCATGGTCTTGATTTGATTGTCGGTTCAGTGCAAGAGTCTATTGATAAAGGGCGGGTAAAGGAAGAGCATGGACATCGTGCATCGCGCAATGTATTGCAAACGACGACCCTGCTTGATACTATTCAGCAGCATCATATTGATTGTGCAATTGGCGGTGGTCGGCGCGATGAAGAAAAGGCACGCGCGAAGGAACGCTTCTTTTCACACCGTGACGACTTCGGTCAATGGGATCCGAAGAACCAGCGCCCTGAGCTTTGGAACATCTTCAACGGACGCCATTTTGAAGGCGAGCACTTTCGTGCCTTCCCCATTTCGAATTGGACGGAGCTCGATGTGTGGATGTACATCCGTCGCGAGCAAATTGATTTGCCATCGTTATACTTCGCCCACGATCGTGAGGTAATCTACCGCGATAATGCCTGGATTCCGGTATCATCGTTTATCCAAATAGAAGAGCATGAAGTGCCTTGTGTGAAGCACCTTCGTTTCCGCACGTTGGGCGATATCACGATCACAGGCGGAATTGAATCCGATGCAGCATCGTTGGATGAAGTGATTGAGGAGATTGCAACCATGCGCTCGACGGAGCGCGGTTTGCGTGCGGATGACAAGCGCAGCGAAACGTCGATGGAAGACCGCAAGCGCGAGGGGTATTTTTAGTCTTTGAAGTGAATATAGCAATTCTTTGCTATGCCTTTTTCAGAATTTATACGGTTGTCGAATATAATATAGCAACACTTTGCTATTGATGTGCCCTTGGCGAAAGCGATAGGTTTGAATCAAAATTCACACCTATGAAACACACCCTTTTCACAATCCTTTTCTGCTGTCTGAACATGTTCACGCTGAAGGGAAATGCGCAGGAGATTTACTGCAACATGGTCAAATTGCCCATGCAACAAATGGTCGAACAAAGTCAGGCAATCGCCCACGTCAGGGTGTTGCATGAAACTGCTTTTTGGAATGAAAAGCGCAACATGATTTTTACCTATTACCAATTGGAGGTGATTCAAACACTCAAAGGCGAACTCAACAATCAGATCACCTTGTTGGTGGAAGGCGGAAGAGCGGAAGGAATACAGCTCGATTATCAAGATCGCATCGATCTGCAGCCGGGCGCGGAGATCGTTGCCATGTTGTCTGCCGTTCCGAGACACTGGGATTGTGGCGATCTGCAGGGGCAGGTTTACGCTGCCTTTGCCTCTAAGCAAGGCGTTTTTGAAGTGAATCCTTATACCGGTGAGTGTTCGGATGTATTCAAACGCTTCACTTCGTTGGAGGATTTAACTCGGGCTGTGGTGAAGCAAACACGCAAGCGTGTTTCCACTGCGCAGCCAAAAAATCTTCCAGCCGCAGGAGGGGCTACGGCTGTGGCTTCAGTGTCTTCGTTCAGCCCAACAACGGTATCTGCCGGAACGGGAACCTTGCTCACGATTAACGGCTCCGGATTTGGCGCCACACGAGGCAATGGGGTTGTGGAATTCACCATTGTGGATGGTTCTTTTGCCCTTCCATTGGCGAAGGATTATGTGTTGTGGAGTGATACACAAATTCAATTATATGTTCCATCGCGCACGCTATTTAATGGTGCGGTGAAGGAAACAGCCGCTACCGGGCCTATTCGTGTCACACCCGATGGAGGTGTTGCAGCCGTGAGTCCAACTTCTTTGAATGTAAAGTATGCCTTGTTTAATCGTTTTAACTCAGCGGAAGATTCTTCCGTCACACAGCGTTTAATCAATGCTAATGGATCCGGTGGATATACACTACAATATAATAATCAATTCTCTACCCTTGGAGCCGGTGCTCAGTCAGCCCTTGAGCGCGCTATGAGCACTTGGAAGTGTGCAACGAATGTCAGTTATGCAATCTCTTCTCTAGCAACCTCAGTCCGAGCAGTCGCAATTGATAACATTTCGGTGATCACTGATGATGTGCAAGCACCTTTGCCAGCGGGTATTCTTGGTCGTGGAGTAAGTATCACAGCATTGTGCATTAATGGTCCTTTGGTCAAAGCTTTTACCATTGAGATGGATATTATTATCGATGCGAGTCCTTCGGTTCCATGGAATTTTAGTACTTCTGCGCCTACGCTGACACAGTTTGATTTTGAGTCGGTATTGCTGCATGAAATTGGTCACGTGCACCAATTGGCACATACCCGTGCAGGCAGCACGAATATCATGGCCCCTTCAATTTCGACCGGCATGGCGAATCGTTCACTCACCGCATTGGATCTTGAAGGTGGTTTGGATGTGATGGGGCGTTCGACAGCTGCTGCAGGGTGTAATATCGGTTCACATGTTGCGTCGCTTCCGACAATAAGCATCACGTCTAATCTTGCCTTGCCGGCGTGTAGTCCAAGTGCGATAACCTTCACCGCCACGACCACCAATATGACCGCCAATACCGTTTTGAACTGGTTTAAAAATGGGGTCATCGTTGCGCAAGGAACAACATACACATTAAATGCACCTGCAAATAACGACGCTGTATTCTGCCAGTATTCTGCGTGCACTACGATTCGATCTAATACACTGACGCTGGCTATTACGAACAACACAGCAACAATCAGCTACGCATCGCCTTATTGCAAGAGTGTGACTACCGCGCAGGCTGTAACTCGCACAGGTGCTTCGGGTGGCACGTACAGTGCGTCACCTGCGGGTCTTTCTATCAATGCGTCAACTGGTGCAATTACACCTTCTGCCAGTACTGTTGGAACGTACACCGTAACGTATACGGTGGCTGCTTCAGGACCTTGCTCCGCATTTACTACAACGGCATCGGTTACTGTAGGCGCTGCTCCCACGGTTTCTTTGGTATACAACAGCACCAATTATTGTACAAGTCAAACCGGAAGTGTTTCTCCGACGGCTTCAGGTAGCGGACCTATTATCTATGCTGTGACTCCCGCCGGATTAACATTCAATACATCTACGGGAGCATTTACTCCATCTACAAGCACTCCCGGAACATATACGATTACAGCAAGAGTTAACGGAACCGGAGCCTGCTCGGGAACGTTTGTGACTGCGGTTCGAGCCATAAATATCAATGCGCCACTGGCAACTCCGGGCACTATAACGGGTAGTCTTTTTGGTGTCTGCGGCAGCACGAAAACCTATTCTATTGCGGCTGTTGCGGGGGCTTCAAGCTACACCTGGACAGTACCTGCGGGTGCGACTATTTCGGGCTCGTCTACCGGTACTTCAATCAGTGTTGTGTATACCGGTACCTTCAGTAGCGGAACGATTTCGGTTCGCGCGAATTCTTCAACGGGTTGCAACAGTGGTTTACGGTCTATTACTGTTTCCGGGGCTCCTGCTCAGCCGGGAAGCATAACAAGTTCAACAATCGTTTTAGGCTTTGCGAATGTCTCCATTGCTGCGGTGAGCGGTGCAACTTCCTACCTATGGACTGCTAGCGGAGCTTCAATTACCGGCGGACAGGGCACGCCGCAAATTACCATCCTCGGCGGACTGTTTTCTACAGCTAATGTTTGTGTTCGTGCGGTGAATTCGTGTGGTCAATCTCCGCAGCGTTGTGCAACGGTGAATACGTTCCAAGGCCCGAATGGTCAACAAGGGGCAATGATGGAGGAGGAATCACCTGAAGCTGAAAAGTTCGTAGCCCCCTCCATTTATCCGAATCCGGCAGAGAACATCTTAAATGTTTCATTTGAGGAAAGCGATGTGCGTGGTGATGTAGTTGTTGATATTCTGGATGGAGGTGGAATGTTGATCCATCGCACGTACTACAATGAAGCACATGGAACACGCATTCAATTGTCGCTTCAGGATTTGCCCGTGGGCATGTATATGTTGCGCATGCAATCCGAAAAGGGAACAGTGCAGACGCAACGATTCATAAAGCAATAACGCCGATACGTAACCTAGCTAACGTGGTGTTTTGATACGGGAGGTCGCTTCGGCGGCCTTTCGTTATTCAGGAAATATGCAATCCTCTATTGAACCGAGGATATTCTTCGCAGGTAATTCAATTGCCCACTGTGTCGTGCAAAGTGACAACACAATTGGATGAGGAAATAGCCCACGGAGCGTCCTTTGTGATGGGGAGGTGTGTCGGGCATTTCACGCGATAAGTCTTCCGGCGTGAGTTTTTGCAATGCGCTATTTAACTCTGTAATCGTCGATTCGATTTCAGAAAGCAGTTGTTCTTTCGTCAGCGGTTGATGCGAGAATTCGGCCTCGCGGTTGCGCACATAGCCGGAGCCACCCAAAATGTTTCCAATGAAGTGGCGCAGGTTTCCGCACAAGTGATAGGCGAGGGTGCCCACGGAGTTGGTGATACCGGGCATCGCTTTCCACAGCAGTTCATCCGGTGTCGCATTGACTTCTTCTGCAAGGGTGCCCAAATCACGCGAGAGAATTTGAGCAACGTCGGCGGGTAGAAAATGTTCGGGCATTATTCTGCTGTTAAAGTTGGACGCTGTATGTCGCTGATGGGGGGCTGTGATGCATCCCCGCCGGCCCATACTCTCGCTGTTTTTTCATCGATTTTACGAATCGCTTCTGCGGATAATTTTTCTTTCCAGTCGTCGGTTTTGCCCGAACGGAAGAACG
>JBKCDO010000178.1:0-15221 GCA_046304755.1 Flavobacteriales bacterium | reverse complement strand
GGATTATAAAGCGAAGGATGACAAGGATGCTTTGAACCGCATCAAGAATATCATGGATAAAATGGGGCGTGTATCGCAGACGGCGGGCTTTGACCGCGTGGCTTCTGCCCCACCCCGTTTTTCAGCCAAGGAACTTTACGGCTTTATGCCCGACGACCGTGTGAAGCCGTATAATGTGATGGACATCATCGCACGACTTGTCGATAACAGTGAGTTTGAAGAATACAAACCGGATTACGGTAAGAGCATTGTGTGCGGAACAGCCCGCATTGATGGCTGGGCGGTGGGCATTGTGGCCAATCAGCGTTTGATGGTAAAAAGCAAGAAGGACGGACTGCAGATTGGCGGTGTGATTTACACCGACAGTGCGGACAAGTCGGCGCGCTTTATCATGAACTGCAATCAGCGCAATATTCCACTGGTGTTTTTGCAGGATGTGACGGGCTTCATGGTGGGTTCGCGCAGTGAGCAAGCGGGCATTATTAAGGATGGTGCGAAGCTGGTGAATGCCCAGGCCAACAGTGTGGTGCCGAAGTTTACCATCATCACAGGCAATAGTTATGGAGCTGGCAATTACGCGATGTGCGGCAAGGCTTACGATCCGCGCTTGATTGTGGGTTGGCCAACGGCACAGGTTGCGGTCATGGGCGGTGCACAAGCCGCCAAGGTGTTGCTTCAAATTGAGGTGGCATCGCTCAAGGCCAAGGGTGAAGAGATCACCAAGGAGCGCGAGGATGAACTCTATAATAAAATCAAAGACCGCTACGATTCACAGATATCGCCCTATTACGCAGCCGCCCGTTTGTGGCTCGATGCCATCATCGACCCGGCCGACACCCGCAAGTGGATCAGCATGGGCCTTGAAGCCGCCAACAATGCGCCGGCCGAGCGGGCGTATAATGTGGGGGTGATACAGACGTGATAAGCGTACCTAATAGCGTATTAGTCGTTTCTTATTTCGTTTTTGTCGTTATTTCGACGTGTTTTTGATTTGCGTTAGATTCTGTTGATTCGTCTTTGACTAATTGACTTTATATAGATTTAACTCAATAGGTCATGTCTCATGAATATTGTTTCAACGACTTCGAAATAACTAAGTATTAGTCACCATGAAAAACATAGGACAGAATCTGAAGATTCACTTCCAGCTTTTATTAATCAGTTTGATATGCAACAATGTTGTTGCGTATAATCTGATCTTCGATGCTACAGAAACTATCAATTCGCAAGGTAGTATTGTCAATAACAATTTTGTCGATATCGATTTAGACGGAGTACCCGACTCAATTCAAACAACCTATATAGGGGATTTAAGTTTCGCATCACTTCAAGATATTTTGAATTTTACAACTGCATTTCCGAATGTAGTTGAAGTTTTTGGTGATGTAATTCTTCTGGATACAGCGGATGGAGCAGTACTCGCTACATATCCCTTAAATCAAATTACTAGTATTCATGGAATGTTAAGCCTTAGCGGAGGTCAACATATGCTGGATGGTTTTGACCAACTAGAGTATGCCCAGCAAATTGATGTAAGGGATTTATTTGACACAAGTGTAGGATATTTTTCTAGTCTGCAGAGTTGTAGAAAAATAATTCTTGATGGTGTTGGAGTAATTACTGATTCATTTAACAACTTAAATAATTGCGACACGATTGGGATAAACTTATACGGCGAAATGCCCGATGATGGAGTATTTGTGCACTATCAAGCAGAACCTTTGCAAAGTAATTTAGGATTAGGATTTGAAACTGTTTTACAAAACTGTTTTATTTCAGTTGATTCATTAAAAGCCTTTTCAGCATTTAGTGCAACAATAAATGAGTCATTTATTAATACTGAAAATTGTTTACAGATATATCTAAATAATGTGGAATTATCATCAGGATCTCTTCCAATACACCAAGTGGTAAATTTATGGACAAGAGGTAATTGTCGAATTGCTCAATTATTGGAAGGCATTGAGCATGCAAGATTAATCGAGATTGAGGCAACTCAGCCTTCTTATTTTCTCAATGAACTTGACTCTGTTCAGTATTTACTATTTAATATTCTCACTAACAATACCGATCTTCAGCTCCGGAGTTTAAGTAACGCTAATGCATTTTGGCTTGATGCAATCGAATGTTGCGGAACTTTCGGATCCACTATTCGTGAACAATCACCTACAGTGAGTGTCGAATTAAACAATATAAATTCAATCAATAATTTTTATATAAGAAACTTAGAAATAGATTTATTTGACACTCCATTTTGCTATTCTTTAAATCAAGTCTACATTGCGGATAGTTCACTGTTTCATCATCAGGTGAAATTGCATAATCCGCTCATCGATGATTTGACAATTATAGGTTATAAGGGGTTTTCCTTAGATTTTCTTGAAGAAGTGAAAACGATTAATTCATGCACCGTTGGTGTTTCTCCTCATTTATCTGAATGCTCGGTTTTTGCCCTATGTAATCTGACTGAAACATCTGCAAACTCAATAAACATATTTGGAAACGCGAATGGTTGTTCTTCAATTGATGAAGTATTTTTAAGTTGTAGCGGAATTTATCCTGGACCTCAATTGGGCAGTTTGTGTGATGATAATAATCCATGTACGGTAGATGACGTTTTAATTTCCGAATGTGTTTGTCAAGGAGTGATTGAAAATCAAGCTTTTGAATTGGAAACAACCATCACCGAAGGCGAAACCTACGATTTCAACGGTCAGTCGCTCACAACCGCCGGCACTTATGAATCGGTGCTGGTGAATGCTGCAGGCTGTGATAGCGTGGTTACGCTGACGCTCACGGTGAATCCGGCGTTGACTTGCGAGATTAGGGCGTCGGCGACTTCGATTTGCGCTGGAGAAAGCGTTGAATTGAGTGTTGATGCCGGAGCATCGAATACATCGGCCTGCGCGTCCAACCAACTCCCTGCAAACCTTCAAAACGGCTTGGTAGCTTACTACCCCTTCTGCGGGAATGCCAATGACGCCAGTGGAAATGGGAATGATGGTGTGGTGAATGGGGCGAGCTTAACTAGTGATCGATTTGGAGTATTTCAGAGTGCTTACATTTTTGACGGAATCGATGATCAAATAGTTACTACTTTCAATGGTGTCTTGAATACAAGCGCCCGAACAATCTCCTTTTGGGCTAAAACTTCCAATACAGCTGAGCAAACACCAATTATTTACGGTTCCAATATTCAAGGACAAAGGTTTAATGCAACATTTAATTACGCTAGACTAGGTGTGACAGTCGGCATAGCCAACTCAGCAATTACTTATCAGTCTAATTCTACTGTTGGTGATAATGAATGGCATCACTATGTGTTCACACTTGATGAACTTGAAAATCCTAGAATTTATGATTATAAAGTTTATGAGGATGGTGTGCTATTGAGTACAGCCGTTCATTTATACAATTCTAATGAAGCAGTAAATACTCAAACTGGTTATCCATTAACTATCGGTGGAGTGATTTTCCCGGCACCATATCCCGAAACTTTATTTAATGGTGCCCTGGATGAAATTGGAATTTGGAACAGAGCATTTACACAAAATGATGTTCAAAATCTCTTCGCCACACAATCTGTTCTCTGGTCCAACGGCGCCACCACCCCCTCCATCACCGTGTCTCCAACCGAAACTACCACCTACAGCGTGACCGTTACTCAAGACGGCCAGACCTGCACGAGCGATGTGACCATCACGGTTAATCAGCCTTCAGCTGAGGCGATCGAAGCGACTATTACCGAAGGCGAGACCTACGAATTCAATGGTCAGTCATTGACAACCGCGGGCACCTATGAGGCGGTGTTGGTAAACGCAGCGGGTTGTGATAGCGTGGTGACGTTGACGCTGACGGTGAATCCGGCGTTGAGCTGTGGGATCACGGCTTCAGCGACTTCGATTTGCGCAGGAGAAAGCGTTGAGTTGAGTGTTGATGGCGGAGCATCGAATACATCGGCCTGCGCGTCCAACCAACTCCCTGCAAACCTTCAAAACGGCTTGGTAGCTTACTACCCCTTCTGCGGGAATGCCAATGACGCCAGTGGAAATGGGAATGATGGTATTCTTAGCGCTAATTCTCCATTTCTTACAGCTGATCGCTTCGGAAATCCTGAAAACGCTTATGAATTCTCTACAAATCAATTGATAAGCGCACCAATTGTGAATACATCAGTATTCACGGCCTCAGCTTGGGTTCGATTTGATAGTTACGATGCATGTACCAGCAGCGGAGTAACAGGTTCATATTTCATTAGCCATAAAAGTAATAATTCCTATGGTAATGGATTCGGAATAGGTCAGGTCAACGGGCGTTTCTCTTGGTTCAATTATAATACTTCAGCCAATGACTTTCAGCAATATCCGCAACCTGTAGAATTGGATCGTTGGTATTTCGTAGCTGAAACTTTTGATAATGGCGGACGGGCTTACTTGTATATAGATGGTGTGGTTGCTGATAGCATGATAATCGGTAATGTCATTTCTGGTGGAAATCTATATGATTTCAAAATTGGTGGTGAAATTGACAATCCTACTGTTTGTTGGTTCGATGGAATAATTGACGATGTCTGCTACTACAATAGGGCATTAGCTGCCAGTGAAATTCAGCAACTCTACTATGCAACTGCTCAAATTTGGTCCACCGGCGCCACCACCCCATCCATCACCGTGGCCCCAACCGAAACAACCACCTACAGCGTGACCGTTACTCAAGACGGCCAAACGTGTACTAGCGATGTGACCATCACCGTGAACCAACCTTCTCTATCTTCAATCGAAGCAACCATCACCGAAGGCGAGACCTACGAATTCAATGGTCAGTCATTAGCAGTGGCAGGCACCTATGAAGCGGTGCTTGAGAATGCAGTGGGTTGTGATAGCGTGGTGACACTGGCGCTAGCAGTAAATCCAATATCGCTACTTTGCGAGGTGATGACAAATGCAACAAGCTTATGTCAAGGTGATTCAGCACAACTCGAAGTTATTACGAATGGAGTCTCTTCAATCCCCACTGCGACATGCTGGCAGCCTGTAATCGCTCCGCAGAACCAATACTTGCGCATACTTAAGGCAAATAACGGTAACTACCTCGTTTCGACCTATCAGGGAAGTCAGGCCCAACTCTATACTACCAACGATCCCAATGTGTGGTCGTCAGGCGGAAACCCGTTGCCGACTGGTCTTCATTTAATGTCTGGCAAAACGTATTCTGGCAAGTTGTTTATTTCGTCATCTCATAATGGTGTTTTTGTGAGCACTAATAATGGTAGTTCTTGGAACTATTCATTTGGTAACGGTTTTGGTTGTGCGGCACTTGATTTTGAGGAGTCCACCCCAGGCACTTTGTTTATCAGTCTTGGCGGTTTCCTGCGAGGTATCTATAAGAGTACAGATGATGGTGTTAATTGGTTAAATACAGCGGGTGGTTTGGATTTTACAGATATTGAGTGGGTGCCTGGCACCAGCACTTTGTTTGCTCAGAATACGAATGGTCAGTTATGGAAGAGTGCTGATAACGGCAGTACTTGGTCTGCGCAATCATCTGCTCCCTTCTATGGACTGGCAGGAAAGGTGGAAAGCATCGGGGCGGCAATCTGGGTGTTCGCAATTGATGGCAAAGTCTATCGTAGCCTGGACCTAGGAGTCACATGGAGTCTAATTACGACGCTTCCATTCACATCCAATGCTTCTGTTTACTGTAATGATTTTGTAATCGATCCACAAGGCACATGGTGGTATGGTGCTAATAGCCAAGGCATCTGGCGTAGCATGGATAATGGATCTTCTTGGACATCAGCAGATGATTGTTTAGCTGGTGAATTCCGCTATTTCTTCCTTGATGGTAGTGACCTATTGGTTACTACTAACACAAGCATCAATCGTATTGGTCTTAATGGTGCGAATGTACAGTGGTCCACCGGCGCCACCACCCCATCCATCACGGTGGCCCCAACAGAAACAACCACCTACAGCGTGACCGTTACTCAAGACGGCCAGACCTGTACAAGCGATGTGACCATCACCGTCCTCCCCACCGAAACCTTCTACGCTGACAACGACGGCGACGGATTCGGTGATGCGGGGAATAGTATCAACGCATGCGAGGGACAACCACCAGGGTATGTGAGCGACAACACCGATTGCGATGATAGCAATGCGGCTGTGTATATCGGGGCGAGCTGCGACGACGGCGATATTTGTACCGAGGGCGATGTTCTGCGCGGTGATTGTACCTGCGCCGGCACCTACGCCGATGATGATCAGGATGGCACGTGCAATGCGCTCGATCAATGCGCGTTCGGTCCGGAACCGGGAACCGGTTGCGATGACAACAACCCTTGCACCATCAATGATAGTGTTCAAGGCGATTGCACCTGCGCAGGCGAAACCGTTCAACCGGAAACCTCCCTGGAAACCATTCATGCGTGTGAACCATTTAGCTGGAATGGCCAGACATACAGCCAGAGTGGCACATACACTTTTGCAACAACCAATGCGCTGGGTTGCGATAGCATCGCGACGCTGGAATTGACCATTGGCGCTCCTTCAGCTTCCAACACTGCTATCAATGCCTGCAATGCATATACGTGGAATGGTCAGGTGTACACCCAATCGGGAACCTACACTTATGTGACAATCAACGCGTCCGGCTGCGATAGCATCGCAACACTGGAGCTTGCAATTCAAAACTCAAGCGTAGCACCAACGGCTATCAACGCCTCTGCTGCAAGCGTGACCGTTGGTGGATCCGTGACACTGAGCGTTGTCGGTGGCACACTCGGCACCGGCGCTCAGTGGAAATGGTACACGCAATCCTGCGGTGGTACGCTCATCGGCACCGGTAACAGTATCACCGCAACGGTGTACAGCACCACCACCTACTTCGTGCGTGCTGAAGGCGATTGCAATGTGACAACCTGTGCATCTGTCACCATCACGGGCAACGCCATCCCTTGCGGACCGCAAAGCGTATCGGCCTCTGCCCTATCGGTTTGCTACGGCAGCTCGACGACGCTAACCGTGAGTGGACAATTGAATGCCGGCGCTTCCTGGAAATGGTATAAAAACGGCTGTGGACTCGGTACTGTCGTGGGTTCAGGTTCTTCATTGGCGGTGCTGCCAACTGCTACCACCACCTACTTCGTGCGCGCAGAAGGCGGCACCTGTGGAATCACATCTTGCGCATCGGTGACCATCACCGTTAATCCGGCACCTGCGCAGCCTACCTTCATCCAAGGGCCGGCTAACGGTCTCTGCGGCTTGCAAAATGTCAGCTATTCGACACCTGCTGTTAGCGGTGCCACAAGCTACGTTTGGACTGTTCCAAATGGGGCGACCATCGTATCCGGACAAGGCACCAATGCCATCGTGGTCAACTATGGCTCAACACTGGGAATCAACACGGCGTGCGGTGCAACCGCTATTTGCGTACGCTCGGTCAACGCATGTGGATCCAGTGCTCTGCGCTGCGTGAACCTCAGCCTTGCGCCGAATACTCCGGGCGCTATCACGGGCCAATCCATCGTTTGCCGCACTCAGTCCTACACCTACTCTATTGCTCCTGTAGCCGGAGCCACAAGCTACACGTGGACGGTTCCTTCAACCTGGCAGATTACATCCGGCCAAGGCACAACGTCGATAACCGTTGTAGCAGGCACCATGAACGGAGAGGTTCGTGTATTGGCCAACAATGCTTGCGGTGCATCGAAGATTGCCCGTCGCAGTGTTACCACCTTCACCTGCAGCAGCCCCGGCATGACCATGCTCGACGAAATGCCCGAACTGGCGGTGTGGCCGAACCCGGCGAATGAACTGGTACACATCCAAGTCGATCAGGTCATCCCAGACAAGGTTGAGATCTACGATATGCTCGGAAAGCGCATGTTCGAAGGGATGTGGACACAAGAGTTTGATGTGACCAATTGGCCAAGTGGTGTTTACGTTGTGCGCGTTTCACTCGGTCAGGAACAGTTGGTTCAGCGATTAGAAATTACTCATTAATCCATAGCACGATAAACTAAAAAAGGGCGGCCATATGGCTGCCCTTTTTGTTGGTGATTAACCACCCTTCTTATGCGACTTCAAAGCATTTCTACCCTTTGCGGTAATATGATAGCTTTTGGCCGGTTCTTTATCTGTTGCGCTTTCGCGATAGCGTAAATAGCCGAGATCAATCAACGGTGAAAGCAACAATCGACGGTTACGCGTTTGATGCGTTAATCCGAGCAAGTCGACCAACAATTCCGAGGCCTTTCGATGGGTAACCGAACAATGCTCCAATATTTGCCAATGACGATCATGGAGCGGCTCATTAGCGTTGTCTCTCGTTTCTGTTGATGTCTGTTTGACATAACGCTGCTTCGATTCCTTAGCTACCGGTGGTTCCAACTGCACTTCCGGAGAATCGATGAAATCCTGAATATAATATTCTATTCGAGACGCCAGAAAATACGGCAGATTCAATAATGTAAATCGTTTGCCCGAGGGAGTTTCTACGGTGGTCACGCTGTATCTGCCGGCATAAAAGCGAAAGGCAAATGTCAACGGTGATTGTTCCATGAAAGCATGCAATGAACGCAATGAACCTGTTGCTCCGGATTTTACTTCTATCGGAATCAGCATGCCCTGATAGGGATAAATGAAATCTACCTCCGCGTCGGATTGATTTTTTTGCCTCACCCAAAAGTTCAGTTTACTCAATGGCCCAGATTGAAAGGATAGCAATTCCTGTCCAACCAAATGCTCAATCATGGTTCCCTGATAAACAGACGACAAATCATCCATTCCAATAAGGTCACGCTGTATACCGGCCATGAAATTAGCTAAACCGGTGTCCAGTACCTGAATACGCGGTGTTTTTCCATGATCCGGGATTAATGGCGGAACAGCACTCGTTGTAGGATAAAGCAATGAAACCAAATGGGCTTTTTCCAACGCTCGGAGCACCTCGCCAATCGTTTTTGAAGGATAAATCTGTTGGCCAAGGCGACTGAACGAAATGCGTTTGCCGGCATTGAGCATCACCTGTTGGATGGTGTGGCGAATGACATGCGTCTGTGCTTCATTGCGCGCGTATTTCTCCACGTCGTTCAGATAGGTTGCCATAAGGGATTCATAAACCGAAACCAAAGCAGTCAGGTCATTCCCATGCAAATAGCGAGCATGTACTTCAGGCATTCCTCCCAAGTAAGCGTATCGATGAAAGGCATTATACAACTCAATGCACGCAAAGTCCTGAACAGGCATATGATGGAAAGCGTCAATCAAAGAATGCTGCTTTCCTGCGAAAAGAAATTCCTCAAACGATACCGGACGCAGGACTAGGAATTCTACACGTCCTACCGGAAAAGTCAAGGTGGTACCATGAACATTTTCAATCATGCTGCCCGCTGCGATAACAGCTAGTTCAGGCATATCCTCATAGAAATAGCGCAATAGATTAACAACCTCCGGACTTTCCTGAATCTCATCGATGAACAGTAAAGTTTCTTCAATGGCACTGCGCTGCATGTTATGACGAAGCAGCAAACCTTGAACAAGTGAATGAATATTCGTCTTTGTTTTAAAAAGGGATGCATCCTCTGGTCGCTCTAGATTCACATGGATGTACTGCTTGAATTGCTTTCCAAACTGATTCACGAGAGTGGTTTTCCCAACTTGCCTGGCACCACGGATGACGAGAGGTTTCCGATGACCGGTAACTCGCCATTGCTCTAGTTTCCCCAATAAATTACGGTGATACATGCTCGCTTATTTTAGAAGCAAAGCTATGTAAACAATCCCAAAATAAGGGTTAATTTTAGGGGATTCTTCCTCGAAATAAGGGTTAATTATTCGCTGAACACCGCCATGCGCTGCGTCACTTTGTTCATCACAAACTGGAACTGCTCCTCGATGGTGAGGTTTGAATTGTCAACGACTACGGCATCCGGCGCTTGAATAAGTGGATCGTGTGCGCGGGTGGTATCAATGAGATCGCGTTGTGAAATGTTGCGCAACACATCATCCATCGATGTATCAACCCCCATACTCTTAAGTTCTTCGTAACGACGACGTGCACGAATTTTAGGATCAGCGGTCATGAAGAGTTTTAACTCCGCATCCGGCAATACAACGGTACCGATATCACGACCGTCCATCACCACTCCTTTCGATTCTGCCATACGCTTTTGCAAGCGCACCAACTTTTGACGTACTTCTTTGATAGCAGATACAGGCGAAACGCTGTTGCTCACTTGTAATGTGCGAATCTCACGCTCGACGTTGTGACCATTGAGATACGTTTCGTACTTGTAAGTGTCGGTGTTGTACTTGAAATTGATCATGACCAGATCCAACGCAGGAATCAATGCCGCTTCATTCACCTTACCTTCTGCACTCACGTAATTGTGTTGCAGGGCATACAGCGTCATGGCTCTGTACATAGCGCCGGTGTCGATGTAGATGTAATGAAGCTCTTTGGCTATTGCTTTAGCGATGGTGCTTTTACCGCAGGAAGAATATCCATCGATGGCAATATTGATTTTGGGTTTCACGGGGTCGGAGAAGGTTTGCGCGAATGTAATTCAATTCCCTTTAATCAGCGCAACATCTGTGCATCAACTGCGCTTAGGCCGTTACTTGCTCCATCCGCCACAACGGTCCAGCCCGCTTTTGTGACAAGCTCCCCGGCGTTTGGATCAACAATGAACTTTTGACTTGCACGCCAGGCATGGTGTATCAATCCCGCGGCCGGATAGACTTGAAGCGACGTACCGACGACGATGAAGATATCCGCTTCTTCCACAATGTCAGCGGCAACACCCAGCATGGGCACATCTTCTCCAAACCAGACAATGTGCGGACGCAACTGTGAACCCTTTTCACAGGTATCGCCGATCAATAAGCGCCAATTTTCCAGCGGATACACCAGCTCCGGATGCGAGGTACTGCGCGCTTTCCAAATTTCACCGTGAAGGTGAACAACCTTTTTACTGCCGGCACGCTCATGCAAATCATCGATGTTTTGGGTAATCACGGTCACATCAAATTCATCTTGCCAGCGGGCTATTTGTGCATGCCCGGGGTTCGGACGTGCTTCGAGAATTCCCTTGCGACGCTGATTGTAGAATGTCAACACCAATTCCGGGTCTCGCTCCCAAGCCTCAGGAGTAGCCACGTCTTCAATGCGATGGTTTTCCCACAAACCGTCACTCCCGCGAAACGTCGGGATACCGCTCTCGGCGCTCATTCCGGCGCCCGTAAATACAATCAGTCTTTTCATTTGTCAAGCAACAAGCATGTTATAAAGCACTTCTTTTATGGCGGCAACTTCTGAAGTGGAAGCCTTTTTACCCGTTGCACTCACCCGCTGCTGATCAACGGTGCGCAACTGATCGAGCACTGCATAGCCCTTTTTGCGATTGAACTTTACCTCCACCCGACTGGGGTAATTGCGTTTCACCGAAGTTAGAGGAGCTATCAGCACAGTTTGCAAATGCCAGTTCATTTCGTTCGGAGAAATTACGACACACGGGCGAGTCTTACGAATCTCCTTTCCGATGGTGGGATCCAAATTGACTATAACGATGTCGTATTGATTCAATCTTGCCATGGTGCACTGTGTTCATCATTGAAAAAATCAGGTAGCAGTCGTTCCTCCGTTGAGTCACCCGCGGCAAAAGCTTCCGCCCATCCGGCCCTTGCCTCGTTCACCGGTTTCAATACGATTTGTTCTTTCTCAAGCACCAGCGAAACCTCCTCGCTGATGTTGTACATCTTCAATACCTTATTCGGCAAGCGAATGCCCTTAGAGTTACCGATAGAAATTACTTTAATCTTCATGCGACAAATATAATTACAAAGTAATTACAAAATGAAAATGCTCGCTCTTGTTATCATCCCTTTTGTCCAAGGTCAGCCCCTTCGGGACTGTGACGCACAACCGTTTCATGGAGTTACTGAAGATTGGCCCCTTTGGGACCACGCTGAGGGAATAAATTTATCTCACAAGTCAATTATCCACGGGATGACCTTCCTATTCACTATTCACCCTTTCACCCTTTCACCAATTCAATCAGCGTCACCTCCGGCGCCATCCCTACCCTTCCCGGAAAGGCCAGAAAGCCGAAGCCGCGGTTGATGTAGAGGTGCTGATTGCCTTCTGAATAAAGACCGCCCCAGCGTTTGTAGCGCACCGATACAGGACTGAACTTGATACCGAACTGTGGCAGTTCCACGCCCATCTGTGCGCCGTGCGTATGACCCGATAATGTGAGGGCGATATTGGTTTGACCAATCACCTGTTCCGACCAATGCGTAGGATCGTGTGAAAGCAGAATCTTGAATTCATCCTGCCCTACACCTTCCATGGTTTTGGCTAAATCACCGTGCTGGTGAAAACCGATTCCCCAGTTTTCGCTGCCCAAAAGGCGGATGGATTGACCGTCCTTTTCCAACACCACATTTTCATTGCGCAACAGTTTGAATCCGGCTTCCTCGTGAATTTGAAACAGGCGCTGCTGGCTCTTGCGCTTTTCTTCGGGCTGATTACCCATAGCATAATCGCCGTAATCGTGATTGCCGAGTATGGAGAACTTCCCGTAGCGCGCTTTGATACCCGCTAATCGCTCTATCCAAGGCTCCGCCTCGTGGGCGAAATTATTGACCATATCGCCCGTGAAAAAGACGTAATCCGGATTGAGTGAATTGATCAAATCAAATCCCGGTTGCACGTCGTCAAAGGCTTCATTGAAGCTACCCAGGTGCATGTCACTGATGTGCACAATACGCAAACCATCGAAGGCTTTGGGAAGATTGGGGAAAGGGATTCGTTCGCTCATCACCCGATAGCCATACTTGCCGCGGGTCACACCATACAGCATTCCACCGGCCCAGACGGCAGCAACACCCAATCCGAGCTGATTGAAAAACTGAATGCGCGACATGCTCTCATGCGTATCGCCTTTGGGAGCGGTGAATGCGCGTGTCGCCAGCCATTTTACACCGTTCGAAATATCATTCACCAAATGAAAAGTGCCGAAGATGAGCTTGGTTGTAACGGCGATGATGAAAAATCCGATGGCAAAATTGAATAAGGTGTAATTGCGATTAATCTGCCCTTCACCGCGTGTGGCCCAATTGATCATCATAAAGACAATAGTTCCGTAGCAAATGAGCGTGGTTGCCCAGAAGGATATTACCGCCACCTTTCGCCACATCGGATCTATGCCGGCTGTCATCATCCGCAATCCTTTGAACGCATAGAGTTCAATCCCCCCAAACAACACAATCATCAATAGCAAACGAATCATGGCGAAAATATCAGGAGGCAAAAGTAGTCAGCATAACAGACAGGAATTTAAAAGTTACGTTAACGTGGCGCTTATCCCAAATAACTGCGGAGTCACTTAGGTGCGCACCTTGTTACCTTACTTCACCCCTCACCCTTCACCCTTCACCCCTAACGAATATCACCCAATTTCGCTATACCCAATACTGATCATTCGCAATACATTCGCCCAAACAAAACATTTTATCTATGCGATACATTCTGTTTATTCTCGTCCTGCTAACTGCGTCAGTTATACAGGCTCAAGACCAAAAGCGCGTTGCTGTAGTGCTTACCAACGGCAATGAATACATCGGCACTATTCAAAGCGATGATGGCCGCGAAATCCAAATGAACACCGAAAGCATGGGACTTATGGTAATTCTCAAAACGGATATCCGCAGTATGAAGGCGGTGGAAAGCGAGAAACAAATTATCCAGGGAGAATTCCGCAATACCGGACCTTTTACGACACGCTATGCATTTACCACCAATGCGCTCGAAATCAAGAAAGGTGAAAACTATACGATGCTCAATCTATACGGTCCTGAGGTGCACTTTGCCGTTAGCAACCGATTATCCATTGGTTTGATGAGCACTTGGATTGGAAGTCCGCTGGTGCTGGCGGCGAAGTATACCATCCCCACGCGCAATCCGAACATCAACTTCTCTATTGGAAATCTTGCTGCGACATCCGGATATATCCAAAGTTTCAGAGGCTTTGGCGACTTGGCTTTTGCCAATGTCACTATCGGTAATCGTCTCAATAACATCACCCTCGCCGGTGGGTATTTTATGTATCGCGGAGGGGGTAAGGAAAATTTCAATCATGCATTTACCGTGGAGGATAGCTCACAGTATTTCAATAGTTACTCCTTAATGGGGCTTCCTAAACCGGTTCATGGTCCAATGTTTTCCATCGGAGGTATTGCGAGAGTTGGAGCGAAAGCAAGTTTTGTTTTTGATTCCATGGTCGGCTTCTTTACACACGAATACGGTGAGGAATTACCCGCGATAACCTTGCAGGAACCTGTTTACAACCAACTCGGTGTGCAGGCAATCAGCGGCTTCTACCGCCATGAAGTAGTCATGCGTAAGTCATATTCCAGTGCTATATTCATCATGCCCGGTATGCGCTTCCAACGCGATGAACGCAAGGCATTCCAGTTCACGCTGGCAGGTATCTTGGTGCATGATAGCGGTGATACTTTCTCTGCTCCCTTCCCTATGTGCACTTGGTTCTATCGTTTCTAGAGAAAGCAAATTGTCTGCTTTGAATGGATGTCGTTTCATTGGCGGGAACCCGTCATTATTTTCGCGCCCATGAACAAACAGGAGAAAATTGCTGCGTTTAACCCCAATTCTGCGGGACTAAAAGACGCAAACATCTATGGCTTGCCCTTCAGCAATGAGGAATGTGACATCGTTCTCATTCCCGTTCCGTGGGAAGTAACCACCAGCTATGGCGCAGGAACCAGCGCCGGTCCGGGGCACATCTTGGAAGCCAGTTTTCAGGTCGACCTCTACCATGCGGAGTTTCCCGAACTGTGGAAGCGCGGTATCGGCATGGTCGACATGCCGGAGGATATGCTCCTGCGCAGCGTTGACCTCAAGCAAAAGGCCGCTCAAATCATTGATATGTGGGAAGACGGCATTGATGTTCCCAATAACGCCGAAGCTCAAGCCCTGCAAGCTGAAATCAATGCCGCTTGTGAAGGCATGAACCAATGGGTGGAACAACAAGTTAGCCATTGGATGGATGCCGGCAAGCTCGTCGGACTCGTCGGAGGCGACCACTCCACTCCACTGGGTTATTTCCGCGCTCAAGCCAAGCGTCATGAGTCGTTCGGAATTCTGCATATTGATGCACACAAAGACTTGCGTATCGCCTACGAAGGCTTTACCTATTC
>JBKCDO010000177.1:0-16102 GCA_046304755.1 Flavobacteriales bacterium | reverse complement strand
TATGTGTTTAGTGATGGCTATGCCGATCAATTCGGTGGACCACAGGGAAAGAAATTTATGCGTAAGCAGTTTCGCCAATTGCTGGGTGAAGTGTCATCGCTGGAATTGGCTACTCAGCGTGAAGAAATCGCACGCCGTTTTGATGAATGGAAAGGGGAAGTAGAGCAGCTCGATGACGTGCTAGTGATCGGTGTGCGTGTTTGACGGCGCAACAAATTTGCGACTCACATCTACCAAAAACTTCCGAAGGAGTGTTTTGCGTCCGATGAGGACTTGAAATTTCATGTCACCGCGATTGGTCAGCGATACACTGCTCTTGATTTTTTTTCGACCGATACGAATCGTTGTCTTGATGCAGTAGCGACGCTCTTTTTCACCAAACGAACTTTTGAATTCACGCAAAAAGTAGTCGTCAAAGAGAAACGTTTTTTCGCCGCTGCCATCGAGATTAAATACGGCTTGTAACTTTTTTCCGGCTGCTGTTTCTACCTCAGCGTAACGCTCGCAATGCAGCACTGTACGAAAAGCACCGGTATCCACTTTGGCTTCAACGTGGCGAGTGTCAAGGTCCGGAAAGTCAACGTGGACATGGCGACCAATAACCTTGAGGGTATGCTTGGGGCTTTTCACACCGGGATGATTTACTGTCCGCTAAGTAGCTTTTTAACCATTTCGGAAATGGCTTTACCGTCGGCTTTGCCGGCCAAATTTTTCGAAGCTACTCCCATCACTTTGCCAAGATCGCCGGGCCCTGCGGCACCCACTTGTGCGATGACAGCGCGAATTTCAGCCTCCAGTTTTTCTCCCGATAGGTGCTCAGGCAAATAGGCTGCAATTACATTGGCCTGTTTGGTTTCCTCTTCAATTAAGTCCTCGCGGCCTTGAGTTTTGTAGATGTCGATGGATTCCATGCGCTGCGTGTAGAGCTTATTCAAAATCGCAATACCGCGGGCATCGTCAACCTCACCGCTGCCGTCTTTGGTCATTTCCAAAAGAAGTTTGCTCTTGATATCGCGCAGTGCCATGAGCTTGTCTTTTTCACCGGCCTTCATGGCTTCCTTAATGTCGTTATTGATGCGTTCTGTGAGGTTCATGGGTAATCGTTTTGAGTCGGTCAAAAGTAATCAATTTTGCATGCGGGGAATCAGTTTACCTGGGCCGGTGCGCTGACGAATATCAACTGATTGCACTTAGATTGCCGACATCTTGCTTTATCAAATTAAATCCCATTATGAACTATGGAAGCACCGGAATCACCACTTGATCAGATCATCACACACGCAGAGGATTACCTCAAAACACGTCAGCAACTGACTCAACATGTTGTAGCGGAAAAGGTAGTTGTGCTCACATCGACGTTGGTCACAGCTTATGCCTTGTTTGCCATGTTTGCGATGGCGGCGTTATTTGTGAGTTTGGGTCTCGCTGCTTGGATTGGCCGCGAAACCGATGACCCACTCATGGGCTATTGGATGGTGGGATTGGGTTATTTGCTGCTGGCTACAGTGATGCTGATTTTTAGAAAATCCGTATTGAAGAAACCACTGATGAACACCATGGTGCGCAACATTTATAACGAGAATAATCATGAGTAAGATTTCTACCATAGAAGACCTCAGGGCTGAAATAGCGCGTCTGCGCATCGTAGCAGGCGAACAAGAGGAGCTCATTCGAAAGGATACCGCGGCCATCCGCGAGTCATTGAAACCGATGAATATTGTCATGAATACGCTGACCTCCCTCACCGGTGTGCAGTTGTCGAAGTCCATGTTTGTCAACAACGGCTTTGTCTTCGGCCTGTCGTTGATGGTGCAGCGCTTACTCTTGAAGACGGAAAATCAGGTAGCAGAGCAGGTGCATCGCTGGACGGAGGCGTTGATTGGAAAAATCAACGACTTCATGAGTAAGCACTCCGGCAGCGCAAAGTCGAAGGACTAAGTTTAAGCCGCTTTCTTGGTTTCACTTCCCCCCAGCAGGTGGGCGACCGGTTCCCAACCGGGCATGCGGTCAGCAATCAGTTTGAGAATACCCATGAATGGGATGAATAGTATCATGCCTGAAGACCCCCAGATGACGCCTCCTAAGAGAATGGCGACAATGGTCATCAGGGTATTTACATTAAGCTTACTGCTCACGGCCCACGGAAAAATTACGTTTGCTTCCAGGTATTGAACGAAGGTAAAAATGGCAACTACGCCAAGTGGATAGTATATCGAGTCGAAGGTTATCCAACTCACCATAATGGGCAGCGATGCGCCAATCATGATGCCTACGTAGGGGATGAACGTCAGGATTGCAGCCAGACATCCAAAGAGAATCGCATGCGGTACACCGAGCAGTAGCAATCCGACACTGTTCAAAATACCAACGCAGAGATATACCACCAACATGCCTTTGATGAAGCGATAGTAGGTGGTTATAGTCTCGCTGAGTATCGTGCGAAGTTCTTGCAAGGGAACCTGCGGCAGCCACAGGTGAAGCACGTGCATCAGGCGTTTGCGTTCGTAGAGTATTAATCCGGCGATAAGCGGAATGAGCACAAGCATTACTACGAGAATGGAGAGATTCCCTGCTGTTGTTTTCAAAATCGGAAGCACATTATTGCCATAGTTGGACTGGAGTTCATCCATCCAGTTTTGTTGTGAATCCAAACTGATATGGAGATGCTGTGTGAGCCAGCCGGAGAGTGCTTCACGTGTCTGAACCAATTTAACCTGTACCTGCGACCATTCGCCTCCGAAGTTGAGCACTTGAGTAATAATCAAAGCCAACAAACCACCACCGGCAACAACCATGACGGATAAGCTCGTGACAATAGCCGTAACGTTGCTCATGCCTTTCTTCTCAAGCCATTTGCAAACGGGGTAGAGAATACACGCTATCAGTAAGGAATAGCTCAGCGGAATGAGGACATCTCTGCCGAAGTAGAGGAGCAGGATGACGCAGAGCAAGCCTATGATGATTTGTAGTGATTTATGCATGAGAGAGGTGTGAACGATGAAATCAAAGGGCAAGCTAAGGTGCGAAATTAAATAGCCGAACTGACACTCATCAGTTCGGCTATTCGGGCAATCGATATTCTGTTTAGTGACGCGTTATTCTCTGATGAACCTTCGAGTTTGGCGATTATGTTCATCGGTATTCACCGACAGCGTGTATACACCGGAGGCGATGGTTTCGAGATTCAATCGATTCACTCCTGGCTGAAGGGTTCCGCACAAGACCGTTTTACCCAATGCATCACTTACGGAGAATGGCATTTTCTCCATCGTATTCATAATCTCTACATGTAACACCTCAGCTGCAGGATTTGGGTATAATGTCCATGTGGTTGGAGTCACCGATTCTTGCACGGTCGTGCCAATCTGTACGATTAGGTCTACACTTGCCTGACATCCGTTCGGATAAAAAATGAGTAAGACAACGGCGGCGATTGGCTCGTCAGACCATTGCACTTGAATGAAATTTGTTCCTTGTCCACTCAGGATATTACCTCCTGTAACAGCCCAGGTTAGTGTTGCGCCGCTGATTGAACTTATTGAATATGTTTGAATGCTGAAGGGGTCAACAGTCGCCATGCCCAGGATATCGGGAAGATTACCTTGAGGTGCAACTACGGTCGCGCCTGTTGTATAGGTGCAACCGACGGCATCTGTGATGATGCACGAGTACTCACCCTCTTGGAGATTTGTAATGTATGGCGTTCCGGTTTCACCATTATTCCATTCATAAGAGTAGGGAGGTGTTCCTTCCGTTACAAAAATCTCTACAGCTCCATCGCTGCCGCCGATGCAATTAATATCATACGGAACCGCAAAGGCCACAATACCATCCGGATTAAGGACTGAGGCAGAAGCTTGTGCATTACATCCTGCCGCATCTGTAATGGATAGGCTGTATTGCCCTGCGCTTAAGTTGTTAATGGCAGTGCCTCCCGATCCATTACTCCAACTATACAGATAGGGTTGCGTTCCGCCACTTACTGTAGCGTTCACGGCCCCTTGCGGAGCGCCGGAGCAATTGGTTGGTGTTGCAGAAAGAGCGATATTAATTGGATTGGGTTGCGTCAGATTCACATTGATACTTGCCTGACATCCGACATTATCAATCACAACAAAGGTGTATGTACCTGCCGTGAGTCCGGTTTGCGATGTTCCGCTTCCGCCGTTACTCCAGAGGTATTGGTAGGGCTGAGTTCCACCGGTGATGACTGTATTGATTGAGCCTGTGCTTTCACCAAAACACTGTGGCGAGTTGCTGACGTGATTAATAATTGGAGCATTGGTATTGTTGACGTTTACTGCAGTTTGTGCAGAACATCCGCCGGATGTTATCGTTACCGTGTAATTACCTGCGGCAAGGTTGGTAGCCGTAGCTCCTGTTTGACCATTGCTCCACAGGTATTGAACGGCGCCGGTGTTTCCGTTAACGAGGGCACTGGCTGTTCCGTCATTTTGTGAGCACGCTGCGGAAGTCGCTGTGGCGGTTACTGATAGCGGAGTAATGGGTTCAGTGATGGTTGCAACAGCGCTAAATGAACAACCATTGGCATCAATGATGTTGACGGTGTAATTGCCGGCGGCCACATTGCTGATTTGCGCTGAATTCTGAATGGGTGAGGTGGTCCATGCGTAAGTGTATGGCGCTGTTCCGCCGGACACGTTAACTGAAGCTGACCCTGTCGAGGCTCCGTAACAGTTTACAGGGATGGATGAAACCACGGCGTTTAACGCTTGTGGTGCAGTGAGGTTAAAGTTGAGCGTTTCACTGCATCCAAGAGCATCGGATATTGTCACCGAATATGCTCCTGCAGCCACGTTATTGATGGCGCTTGTGGAAGAACCATTGCTCCAGCTGTAAGAAAAGGGTGAAGATGTTCCTGCTGCATTGACAGAAATGAACCCATTTGAAAGCCCTGCGCAGGTCGGATTTGAGGTGTTGTTGCTCACAGAAAATCCACTACATCCGGGGTCGATAGGTGTTCCTATGCATTGACAGTTATTCTGAATTACGTCATTGATAGTACTTGGATTGAAGTCGTTGCAGCCACTGCCAATCACCAGACATGAACCGTCGTTGATGGTTGCTGTCGGGTTGTAATTGCAGGCACTGATGTTGGTGCAGCCGGGTATATTTTCATTACAGGAGATAGCAGAAACGCTTTGTATACGAATATCATCGATGTAATATAGACCTTGCCCGTTTGCTGTATTACTTCCAAAAAAATTGACGGCAGCAAACGCATTCACTCCGGCAGAACCGTCTGCGTTGTTTAATGACCATTGCCAAGAATCAATCAATATATCATCGACATAGAGCAAACCAAGATCATCATCCATGTTGACCATGACCCTGATATCAAACCAAGAGAATAGGGGAACAGTGGTTGTACCTGAAAGTATCGCTCCGGTGTACAATTCCATATTTCCACTTGAATTAAAAAATACATCAAAGGCCCATTCATAATTGGTAGAAGTTTCGCTCCACAAATGTTGGAAGTTAAAATACCCGCCGCTCGAAGTCACCAGCATTTTGAAGCTGACTTCGTAATAGCCCGAGTTATATGGGCCTACCGGTAGTACAAGATCAGTATTGGTCCCATCAATCTTAATGCTTTTAGAGCCGCTGAATGCATAATCCTGTGAAACTTCGGCATCAAGTCCTGCGGAGCCATCCCACGTTGTCCAAACAGCGCTTTGAAGTGTTAAACCCTGCGAAGGCAAGTATGATTCACAATTATCATTGAATAGTTCTGTATAAGCTGCACAGATGCAATTGTCTGATGAACATCCTGCGTTCGGATCATAGTTGAGAGCCTCGCTATTCGTACAACCGGGATAGGTGCAAGAGCCGTCACTGATATTCGCTTGGGGGTTGTAATTGCAAGCGAAAACATCGGTGCAGCCGGAAATCTCCCCTTGACAAGCTTCGCTGCAAGCACCCTGCAAACGCGCCATAAATATCCCTTGAGTCCATCCGTAAGTCCCATCTGCATCTGTGTAAACCCAGCTACCCGGAACATTGTTACTGCCCGAAACAGGTAAGCGCAGTATATCGGTGCCGGTAACAACAATCCAATAGACACCACCTGCGACCAAGGTCACAGGATTTTCAAAAGGCAAGCAGATGAAATCGCTGCCACCGACAGTGTTCAAATCTGTATCGAGTACCGCAACTTCCACCGTTTGGGAACCGTCAAGGTACACGAAGTTGGGATCGCCGGTAGTTGCATCAAATCCGGTCAACTCGAAGATGGCACCTATTACGGTTCCACCAACCGTGCTTCCTCCGCCCAGAGCCACCTCGATGTTGTAAAACGTTTGGTCTTGGTAGATGTCGAAGAGGTTCCCTGCAAGATCGCCTGATTCAAGTTGAAAGAACGCCTGTGCGCTTCCGGCGTCGCGGGCATAAGTGCATTCAGTGACCTGAAAAGAGGAGGTTGCCACATTGTCGGAAGTGTTCAACTCAGCAGCTCCGGCATTACCGGAAACTTTGACGGTATACGTGCCTGTGCTCGAAGGAGTATACGTTGTCGTATAACTCAGTGTATCACGCGTAAGCGAGTTTAAAGAAGGAACCGGAGTACTCCAAATTCCTTGGGATGTTGAACCATTGAGAACTTCAAAATTCACGGATGCATTGTTCAACGTGTTGAGACCGGAGTTATAAACCACACCGGTGGCCTTAATCGGTGCAACTTGTGACAATGGAATTTGAGAATAATCCCAATAGTTCTGTCCGAAGAATGGCGCCAGCCAATCGGCTGCAATTGAGCGCTCAACGGTAAGTGATACAGGTTCCAGATCACCCACTACCACATTGTCGACTGCGAATCCGGAAGCCCAGCTTCCTGCGTCAGACCAAACAAAACGTAGGCGAACATCGGCTTGTCCACCAAATTCGAAAAGCGTAATGACCAGCGTTTGCCAGAAGCCATCTGATATGGTGAAAAGTCCGTCCACGTCGTTCGGATAGTCCACTTGAATCCAACTGAAACCTCCGTCTGTTGAGATTTGTAACCGGGCATCACCTCCTCCAAAGTTTCCATCGTGATAAATATTGAAGGTCACCGCAGGATTAGCTGCAGCGCTAAAATTCATAGAGGGCGTTTGCAGATAGACCTCATCCATTAAGCAGTCGCAAGGTGCTGCATCGTCATTCGCACCTGCAAATCGATTATTCACGCCTTGCTCGGGAACAGGCCAATAACTTCCTGCGTTGGCAGTGGTTGCGTTGTATACGCGAAACGCCGGTCCGGTCGTTCCGTCAGCCAACAACACATTGTTTGTCGTCCAACCCGCGGGCAGAGTGCCCGGAAGGCTTCCCGAAGTTTGGAAGTTCTGCTCCAGAATGGTGACCGCCTGCAACTCATAGCAGCCAAGGCATAGCAATAAAAAGAGGAAAGATCGGGTAATGGTTGTAATCATGATAACTACTGGATTTTGGTAATGATAATCGTTTGGTTGTTTGTCTGAAGTAAATAAATACCTGCTGAAAGCGTTTCGGTATCAATGGTTGTTGATTTACCGCTGAGCGTTCCGTTCAAGGCCATAGTACCCGTAGCGTCGAATACGCTAAAGGGCACAGCGTTCTGATAGTCTGTTGTGGTTATGGTAAACCGATCAGTAAATGGAATGGGGTAAACGCGAAAAGCAGGTTGAGTAGATTCAATGAGGCCTGAGGTGCCAATATTGACAACAAGCGAATTCACAATTTCACAACCATCGGGACCGAGCTCGGTGAGTGTTACCACACCACTGCCTGTTGCACCCCATTGCACGTCGATGAAGTTACTGCTTGGCCCAACGAGTACGTTTCCTCCGGTGGCAGTCCAAACATAACTGTAGCCTTCCTGAAAAGCTGTCGAATATGTTTCCGTGCTAAAAGGAGTCACGTTTGTTTGTCCAAGGATATCGGGCAGATTACCTTGTGGACCGTCAATAGTTGCCGATGCAGTAAAGGAGCACCCGTTGGCATCAGTAATGATACAGCTGTAATCACCTGCAAGGAGATTTGAAATAACAGCTGTTCCGGTAGCACCATTGTTCCATTCAAAGGAATAGGGAGGTGTTCCATCGGTAATGACAATTTCAATTTCACCATCGCTGCCACCAAAGCAGCTCACACCGGAAGTGTTGGTGTAGGCTGCAACACCGTCAGGATTGATGACTTGTGCCACCGCAGAGGCTTGGCAACCATAGGCATCTGTAATTGTGAGTGAATACGATCCTGCGGTAAGACTATTGATGCTTGCCCCGCCTGATCCATCGTTCCAGCTGAACTGATAAGGCTGTGTTCCCCCGCTTACCGTTGCATTCACAGACCCTTGTGGAGCGCCTGAGCAGGAAGTAGGTGTTGCGGCGAGCGAGATATTGAGCGGATTTGGCTGAGTGAGTGAAACGACGATACTCGCCTGACAGCCGGCGTTATCTATGACGATGAACGTGTAGCTGCCGGCGTTCAGGCCCGATTGAGAAGTGCCTCCTCCTCCGTTACTCCAGAGGTATTGGTAGGGCTGAGTTCCTCCGGTGATGACTGTGTTGATTGAACCTGTGTTTTGACCAAAACACTGTGGTGAGTTGCTGACGTGATTAATGACAGGCGCGTTGATGTTGTTGACGTTCACTGTTGTTTGAGCGCTGCATCCGCCGGAGTTGATGGTCACGGTGTAAGCACCTGCAGAAAGATTGGTCGCTGTTGCGCCCGTCTGACCATTGCTCCATAGATATTGCACAGTGCCCGTGTTGCCATTTACTACAGTGCTTGCTGAACCATCACTTTGTGAGCACGAAGCTGCTATGGCGGTCGCGCTCACAACCAGTGGTTGAGCCGGTTGCGCAATGGTTGTGGATGAACTGAACGCACAGCCATTGGCATCAGTAATATTGACGGAGTATATACCGGCAGTCACATTCGAAATTTGCGCTGTGTTTTGAATCGGCGAGGTATTCCAGGCATAGGAGTACGGCGCTGTTCCACCCGAGACGATTACCGATGCAGAACCCGAAGCGCCACCAAAACAAATCGCTGCATTGGATGTGGTTGTTGCAGAGAGTGGTGTTGGCGCAGCAATGTTGAAGTTGAGTGTTTCTGCACAACCCAGGGCGTCGCTGATGGTGACACTGTATGAGCCTGCACTAAGATTATTGATGGAACTTCCGGTAGCTCCGGTATTCCAGCTATAACTAAACGGCGCCGATGTGCCTGATGTGTTGACAGAAATGAAGCCATTGCTAAGTCCTGCACAAGTCGGATTTGATGTGTTATTGCTTACAGAAAATCCGCTACAACCGGGGTCAATGGGTGTTCCTGCACATTGACAATTTGTTAGAATGACATCATTGATGGTGCTTGGATTAAGGTCGTTGCACGCACTTCCAATTACCAGACAGGATCCATCGTTAATAGAAGCAGCCGGGTTGAAGTTGCACGCTGAAGCGTTCGTGCAGCCTGAGATTTCCGGGCCACAATCGGCTGAAATAGTTAAGGTATAGGGAAATGTTGTAGGTGATTCTACGGGCAATCCAAGAAAATTAATGGTTAGCGAGATATTTAACTCAACTTCAAATGAGCCGGCTTGATTGGGATTTCCAAAGAGATTCAAGCAGTATTGATTGCCGGCCTGAAAAACGCAATCATCATTCAAGCAAGCATAAGAGAGCCCATAGTCGCCTAAGGGATTGCCTCCGATTGTCAAGCTATTGATTGTCATATTTTCTACCGGCGAGTCCGGAAAGGAAGGATCAACAGCATTCGCATTGGTTGGCACAAGAATATAGAACGGCTGATAGTAGGGCTCGCCAATGCAGCCATCGATGAGCGCTGTATTCTCTGTTGGATATATACCGTAGGAGACATTGCCAAAATTATAATCAGAGGCACTGCAGTTGGTCGATATGAGCGTTCCTAAACAGGTGCAGTCGGTTTGAATGAAATCGTTTGCTGTTGTGGGATTGCCGTCATTACAGGGGTTGCCGATATACAAACACGAGCCGTTATCTACGGATGCAGCGGGATTGTAATTGCAGGCGGTTAAATTGGTGCAGCCGGCTTGTGAAGATGCACATATGGTTTCATGCCAGCCGAGGTGCGAGAAGTCGTCCACGGATAGTGTATCCCATTCCAATGAAGGATCGAAGGATGTTGGATTTACAGTAACGCCTTGAAGTATTTCAGGCTTTCTAACCATCGAATTATCGACGGTCCACCATAGTTGGTTTGGATCATTTGGATCCCACCAACCGCTGCCGGGATCAAACCCAATCTCACCAACGATATCGATAATTTGATTGCCATTTTTTACCAGCACGAATGCGTCGTCGCCGTTGTAGTACATTGGTGAATTGAACTGGACGTAAACGGGATTAAGGAAGGTATCAGCAACTGCCTCGAGCAGGGGAGAAATGGCAAGCTCTGTTCCTGTTGCATTTGGATCGCGCTTATCCAGTGCAAATACGCGGACATCATGAGGTTGAATCACACCGGTGATGTCCATCAGCATCGGTACCCCGGATCCATCACGGTCTCTGCCCATCGAGTAGACACCGGTCAACACGATTGGCTCTGACGATGGGTTATATAACTCAATAGCTTTATTGTTGGCAGTGCCCTCAACATATTCAGAAATGAAAATTTCATCCGCGCAATCGGTTTGAATATTAAAACCCACGCATACGCAGTTTTCATTCAGCTGATCGAAAACGGTGTTTGGATTATTGTCATTGCACGAGGTTCCCGGAAAAATGCAAGAACCATCGTTGGTCGTAGCTGAAGGATTATAGTTGCATGCTTGCGCATTGGTGCATCCGGACGAAGAGTTAATTTCTAGAATGACATTCGATTTAGCCTCAATCGAGGCATAGTTGTAATCTCCGCTATAGCTCAACACACTGCTGAAAACACTTCCATTCGAAGAAAGAGTGCGCACTGCAATTGACCCGTCTGCGAAGTTTCCATATTGTGAATCGAAAAATCCATCTCCATAAGCGTCATATGCGTTGAAGGTATAACAACCTGTTGATGGCAGCCAGATATGTTCCGTAATGGTCGAATTATCTGTAGGAATATTCACGGAGTAATCTGCACCGGCGACAATACCGCCGTTCTCATCACTGATCTCCCAGGAACATTCCTCCGGCCAGCGATCAAAGAGGATATCAATTACAAAGTGTGTTGTGCCGTCATCAGCAAAGGAAACTGCAGCGGCGACATTGCTGTTGCTATTGTTCTGATCGACTGAAGTCACGGCGACGTTGATGTTTCCGGAATTGGTCATCGTCACAGTTCCAATATTGACAGAGGTTGTTTCGTAGGTATCCAGAAATCCGTTCCAGGTGTAGTTAATGGGAACAGTACCGCCGCTTGCGGTAAACGTGCAAGAGGTCAAGGGTAGAATACCATTGTTTTGCAGGATAACGGAGACGTTCACCGGGCCGCAGGTTGCCAAATCTCCCGTGTAACTCAAAATAGCAGGATCGGTATTTAAATAAGCAGGTGCAGGACACGCATCGACGGTAGCGTAAAGTCCGATTGCATCCAGTTGACCAACTTCGGTGACAATACGATTTGGACAAATGCGATAGATGGTCGGGAAGTAAGCAATGGCATAATCCGCATTAATTTGATTGGTTTGCGTATTGCCGGGATTAGCCATAGGAAAATCAATGGTAATTCCTGAAGTTCCTGGGCCATACCAATTACCCTGACTACCGGCGCCGCCCGCCATTTCATCATCGGTGGTGGCGCCATCGCCCTCAATGAAAATGACCATGATGTCATTTGTTGTGGAAGCCGATACACCCGCTGCTCCCGCAGGGCCGTGATTGAAGTAAAGATCCTCCATGGCACCGCTGGTGTGATAGCCCCAATCCGGTCCCGACCAGGATGCGGATATCTGCAGGAAAACAGTATAGTCCTGATTGAGATAGGAAAATAGATTGTGCTGAACCCCAAACTGGTCGGTAACGGTAAAATCAGTGGCCGGTGAATTGGCGGGAAGCTGAGCATGCGAGCTGAGTGTAATTACAGTGGCAGCAACAAGAGCGAGTAGTTTGTATGTCATAATTTTTCCGATAATAAAAAACGCTTTTCAGAATCAGCTAAGGCCCCAAAGCCCCAAGCAATTTATGTTTTCACATGCCTTGTAATCGAATGGTTACCGAATAGAATGAACATCGCGTTCTTGATTGTGTGGACAACAAAAAAAGGGCCGTCTTTCGACGACCCTTTTACTATTTCTTGAGAACAATAATTACATCATTCCACCCATTCCGCCACCGGGCATTGGAGGCATCGCAGGAGCATCTTCTTTGATGTCGCTGATCACACACTCAGTGGTGAGCAACATACCGGCAATAGAAGCCGCGTTTTCAAGTGCAACACGTACCACTTTTGTTGGGTCGATAACACCGGCCTCAATGAGGTTTTCAAATACCTCTTTGCGCGCGTTGTATCCGAAGTCGTCTTTGCCTTCGCGCACTTTGTTCACGATAACTGCACCTTCACCGCCGGCGTTAGCTACAATCTGACGCAACGGCTCTTCAATTGCACGTGAGATAATCGCGATACCGGTTTGCTCATCGTCGTTCGCGCCTTTCAGCTTCTCGAGTACTTTGCTTGAACGAATCAATGCTACGCCACCACCGGGAACAATTCCTTCTTCCACTGCAGCACGTGTAGCATGTAAAGCATCATCTACACGGTCCTTCTTCTCTTTCATTTCCACTTCAGTCGCTGCACCGATGTACAACACAGCAACACCGCCGGCGAGTTTCGCCAAACGCTCCTGCAATTTCTCACGGTCGTAATCCGATGTGGTCTTGTCGATTTGTGCTTTGATTTCTCCAATGCGAGATTGTATAGCATCCTTGCTGCCTACACCGTTGACAATCGTTGTGTTGTCCTTATCTACTGTGATTTTTTCTGCACGACCCAAATCCTCGAGGGTAGCATTTTCCAGTTTCAAACCGGTCTCTTCACTGATGACTTGACCACCGGTCAGAATAGCGATATCCTGCAACATCGCCTTGCGACGATCGCCGAAGCCCGGAGCCTTCACAGCAGCCACTTTCAGCGCACCGCGAATTTTGTTGACCACCAACGTGGCGAGTGCTTCACCATCTACATCTTCCGCGATGATGAGCAATGGACGACCTGTCTGCGCGGTCTTTTCGAGCACAGGAAGGAGTTCCTTCATGGTGCTCACTTTCTTGTCGTAAATCAAAATGAAAGCGTTTTCTAAATCGGCTTCCATGTTTTCTGCGTTCGTCACGAAGTAAGGTGAAAGGTATCCGCGATCGAATTGCATACCCTCTACTGTCTTCACTTCTGTTTCGGTACCTTTTGCTTCTTCAACAGTGATTACACCTTCAGTGCCCACTTTCGCCATTGCATCAGCGATAAGGGTTCCGATGGCTTCGTCATTGTTGGCAGAGATAGAACCGACCTGCTTAATCTTCGCGTTATCGCTTCCTACTTTCTGTGAATTTTTCTTCAAGTCAGCTACTACAGCTTCAACTGCTTTGTCGATGCCGCGCTTCAAATCCATCGGATTCGCGCCGCTCGCAACGTTTTTCAAACCTGCAGTAACGATGGCCTGCGCAAGAACCGTAGCCGTGGTCGTACCGTCACCGGCAATGTCTGCGGTTTTGCTCGCTACTTCTTTGAGCATTTGAGCGCCCATGTTTTCAATAGCGTCTTTCAATTCAATTTCTTTCGCCACCGATACACCGTCTTTGGTGATGTGCGGTGCGCCGAATTTTTTATCGATAACCACATTGCGGCCTTTTGGACCGAGGGTTACTTTAACTGCATTAGCCAATGCATCTACTCCTGCTTTCAGCTTCTCGCGTGCAGTGGTATCAAAGGTGATTTCTTTTGCCATGGTTTTTTCTTGAATCGATTGAGATTAAAATGGATTTAAACGATTGCGTAAATGTCTGATTCACGCATAATGAGGTACTCTTTACCATCTACTGTGATTTCAGTACCTGAATATTTTCCGTAGAGCACGGTGTCGCCTGTCTTCACGGTCATGGGCTCATCTTTTTTGCCCGCACCCACCGCTACTACTGTTCCACGCTGTGGCTTTTCTTTCGCTGTATCAGGAATGATGATGCCACTGGCTGTAGTTGTTTCTGCAGGACTGGCTTCAACGAGCACGCGGTCTGCAAGGGGTTTAACGTTGACTGACATAATGAAATGTATTTTATCGGTTAATTGAAATTATTGGACGCGCCGCCGTTGTCACCTTTTGTGCCAATGGCGGGGAGTGAATATTTTGTCAGGATTGGATAAAAAAAATGTCAGTGTAGTAAGACACACTGACATTTTCGAAGAGATTCAAGTGAGGATTATTGACCTTCAGCCGGAGCTTGCTCAGCAGGCTGATCTTGTGTTTGCTCTGTAGCCGCAGGCTCGGAACCACCTTCGCTAATCGATGAGCTGGTGAACCAACGAGCTGAAATCAGGCAGAGAACAAAAAGGCCAATACCCAAATACCATGTTGCTTTTTCTAGGAAGTCGGCTGTGCGCTGAACGCCGCCAACTTGTGTGGCACCCTGAAATCCTACAGCCAGGCCGCCGCCTTTTGGGTTTTGAACCAATACCACAAGGGCGAGCAAGAGCGCAATAATGACAATGAGAATAACGATGAACGATGCCATGAACTTATTTTTTAAAGTGTTCTAAATTTTTTAATTGGGCTGCAAAGTAAATACTTTTTTCCGGATGTTGTTCCATCAATTTGCGGAAAGCTTTCCGGGCTTTGTCCAGTTTCCCTTGTTTGGCGAATAAAACGGCCATGGTTTCTGTGACGAAACTGAAGTCTTCCTCCAAACTATCCTTGGCAAGATTGCCGGGTTGGTATTCTCCTGCTTTGCCCCGCGCAATCTGGGGTTCCGTGCGGATGAAGCGATCGATCAGATCGCGTTGATGGTCTTTGACGCCGGTTGTTTGGATGCGGCGAATACCATGCGACAGCGGGGTTGACTGAAACGCCGGTAAATCATTTTCAATGTCGTCATCCATGCCGGTAGATTCCTCAGCCTCCGGTTGGCTGATTAAACCGCTATTCCGCTGTTGAGCGCGGCGATAAATGAGCGCGGCGTAGCTGTTTTCATCATCAGGAATGAGCGATTCTGCCTGCGCTTGCTGTGGCTCTCGGGTATCTTCCGTCTCGGGCTGAACTTCCAATTCAATCGACTTGCTGACGGCATCCACAAGGATCTGTGCTTCCAGTGTTTCCAGCATTTCTATCCGTAACACTTCCGTTTCGGGTTGAGCGGAAATTACCTGGATTACGGGTTTAACTTCCTCAATCCTTTCGAGCGGGGCTGATGCTGACTCCGAATCTATAAGCGGAGCGGCAATCGTAATCCGCAGCGCAGGCGTCTCCTCCTGGTCAACAATGGCGGCGGCTAGGCTTCCGGTTGATTCGCCGGTTTTCGCCATTAACGGAGAAGTTGTTTCAACCTCGATTTTCCGTTCTTTCCTGAAACGCTGATAGAGGGCCGTACGATTTGATGTGTAGATGGCAGCACTCGACAACTGATCGGTGAAACGATGA
Organism: Flavobacteriales bacterium; assembly: GCA_046304755.1. Taxonomy (GTDB): domain Bacteria; phylum Bacteroidota; class Bacteroidia; order Flavobacteriales_D; family Sanyastnellaceae; genus JAIBBG01. The sequence goes on along the minus strand of JBKCDO010000177.1, from coordinate 537 downwards.
TCACCATGATCACGGTAGGCCTGAGATAGCGCCACCTGTGCCGCACCGAAAAAGGGGTAACGGTCCACCGTTTCTCGCAGTTCACGCAGTTGCTCTTCCGAAAGCATTTCCGGTTGAAGCAAGGTATTATGAAGTACGTCTTTGCGCATGGTTACCAATTACCGACACTGGCATTATAAATTTCCTGAGTGAGCTGCTCGTTGATGAGCGACCACAAACTTTCTTCAATCGAAAATAAGTCTTTGTTAGCATCGAAGTCGGCAAACTTCGTAAATGTTTTTTCAAAGCTCAGGGTGTTGTCTACCGTGTTTTCATACTTCACCTTGACTGTAATGGTAAGGCGGTTGAGGGAAGCCGTTTCAGCGGCACCTGACTGAACAGCTACGGGGGCTGTGCGGTAGTCTGTCACTACTCCTGAAAACTGCAAATCACCGTTTGATTCAATGAGTTTCAGTGGGCTTTGTGCGAGCAGCAAGTCCTTCATGGATTCCGTGAAGCGCTGCGCATACAGAGGCGTGACCATGGCAGATTGTGGTT
>JBKCDO010000176.1:0-21442 GCA_046304755.1 Flavobacteriales bacterium | reverse complement strand
CTCATATTTACACCCTTTAGGGTACAAATATATTTATTAATCATCCAATAGCACCCGAAAAGGTATAAAAAACAATAAAAGATAATAAGTATACCCGTTAAGGTGTAATAGAGATTCAAAAATTGATTATCCCACTGCTCTCCTGCAGCTCGGGTTCATCGCAGCGCAACCCTATGCCAACAGTCGCATTGGTATTTTCCAACTATCACTAATTACAAAAACCGGTAAAAACGATTCTCAGTACCCGCATGGGATTCGCCTTGTTTAATCCGAGCGATACGAATTCTTGCGAATTACGCAAAACAGCCTGCTAAGGGATTTTTGGCGGTGCTTGCGCTATGGTTGCATCGTGACAAACAAATACAACCAACGGGCGAACAATACTGCGCATGATTGTTTTTACCATAGATTAGTTACGTTAGTGTATAAATGAAATCATGGTTAAAATCAATGGAATGGTCGTTACTAAAAAAAGACGCTGACACCAAGCTCCCTATTAAAAAAATACTTTCGCCTTCACGGTAATGAGCCAGCGCGAATTAATCTCCCGCCTTCACCCCCTTCATATTGCATTTAGCGATGATGGTTCGTTGCATTTCTGCAGCAAATCGATTGAAATCCTTTTCCCTAAGGCGGAAAGCATTTTCGACATGTTTGCGCCCAATAGTGCCAACGAACTCCTTGATTGTATTCGAGACCTTAAGCAAAACGCACTCGAATGTGCTGAAATAGACATTTTCTCGATTCAAACTTACACGACCTGGCAGTGCAAGCTCGCCCTTCTCGACGAACAAAGCCATTGGTTATTGTGCATGGCGGACAGCAAAAAACAGGTCGATGCAGCAGGCAACGACATCCGATTGGGTGCAAATCAGGACACCGAATTACTGCGTCAAAACCTTTTTTACGAGGCCATGCTTCATCAACTTCCCGCAGAAGTTGCCGTGTTCGATAAAGATTATAAATTCCTATTTGTAAATAAACAGGCCATCAAAAACGAAGAGTTACGCAAATGGCTCATCGGTCGATCAGAGATTGAGTATTGGAAGTCAAAAAGTCTTCCGCTCGACAAAGCTTATCAGCGTATTGAAGGCTTTCAAAATGCCATCTCCGAAAAAAAATCCACGGCAGTCGGGGAAATCTTTCACCCCGGAACGGAGCAAGAGAAGCATTATATCCGCGTCACGCATCCCTATTTCATCGAAGATGAACTTCAATTTTTGCTAACCTACGGTGTCGATATCACTTCACTCAAACAGACTGAGGCCAAACTGATTCAACAAAACTCCGAGCTCGAAAAAGTCAATGCCGAGCTCGATCAATTCGTTTATAGTGCCTCACACAATCTGCGCGCTCCGCTGCTCTCCATGAAAGGATTGCTGAGTTTGATTTCACTTGAAGATACGGCCTTTGAGGACCGCAACCGATTTATGGTTGAAGTGTATAAGTCCATTGAGCGCTTGGATGCAACAATTCATGACATTATCGAATATTCGAAGAATGCGCGATTGCCGATTCAACCGGAAGAAATTGACCTGCTGACTATTGTCCATTCAACCATTGATGATTTAAAATTCTTTGATCAAAGCCGTGTGAAAATCAGTGTGAGTTCAGATATACATGCCCCCCTATTGAGCGACACGCGCAGAATCCGCTCCATCATCCATAACCTGATTTCCAATGGAGTCAAGTATGCTGATACAACCAAGTCAGATTGTTACTTGAACATCAGCGTGCAGACAAACTCGGCCGGATGCACCTTGCAATTCTCCGACAACGGCATTGGCATCGCGCACGAAAATCAAGAACGTGTCTTTGACATGTTTTACCGTGGAACCAGTCAACGCACGGGTTCAGGCTTGGGATTATACATCGTCAAGGAAATGGTAAGTAAGCTTGAAGGAGCCATTAGCCTGACATCAGCCCAAGGCATTGGCACAACGGTTACTGTTATTCTTCCGAATAACAACTAGTAAGCTGTGCACGCTTCAATGATTACCCGAGTCATCCTTGTGTTGTCTGATAGTCCCTATATTTCACCTGCCATTAGCTAAGATGAAGGAAAGCGAAAACACATCTCACACAAACGAATCGGTATCGCGCGAAGCATATGACCGCATTCTTCACGAGAACCAACTCTTGCATGCGGTGCTTAATCAATTGCCTTCGGAGTTGGTCGTAATTGATACGGATTTCCGTTATCTCATCGTCAACAAAGCAGCAGTAAAAGATGATGAAATCAGGGAATGGATGATCGGCAGAACGGACAATGAGTTCTGGGAGCGCAGGAATAGAAATCACGATCTATCCATCAAGCGCCGAGAAGGATGTATGGAGGTCGTCCGCACCAAGCAAGATCTTCAATTCGAAGAATCATTTCATGTTGGAACACCTCAAGAGAAACATTATATACGTTTGCATAGACCCAGTTTGTTGGAGGGCGAGCAGAACTATATTCTCGTTTACGGCCAGGATATTACCAACCTCAAGAAAACTGAAGAGCAATTAAGAACTCAAAACACAGAGCTGGAGAAAGTCAACCACGAACTTGACCAGTTTGTTTACAGCGCCTCTCACAATTTGCGCGCACCGCTATTGTCCGTGAAGGGATTGCTTTCATTGATAGAGGACGAAGCAACTGAAGCCTCAACTCGCGATCGATTCATCGGCGAAATTCACAACTCTATTAATCGACTGGACGCGACTATTCGCGACATCATCGATTATTCCAAAAATGCACGCTTGCCTATCGAGCCAGTGCCTGTTAATGTGGAACAATTGATTCGCAACACCTATGAAGACTTACGTTTCTACGAAGGCAATTCAGTGTCGCTTGAATTAATGGTTGATCAATCTGCTTCCTTCCATTCGGATGAACGCCGCATTAAATCCATCATTCACAATATCATGTCGAACAGCGTCAAATACGCTGATTCGAGCAAGGATCAGAGTTGGCTGCAAATAAAAGTGATTATCGATATGAATAGGTGCGTAATGACATTCACCGACAACGGGCAAGGTATCTCTCCGGATAATCAATCCAAGGTATTCGATATGTTCTTTCGCGGAACCGCTCAGCGCAGTGGATCCGGACTTGGATTATATATCGTGAAAGAAATGACCGAGCGTATTGGTGGGAAAGTTTCCCTGGAATCAACGCTTGGCATCGGCACGTCATTTCAATTGGAGCTACCTAATCTGCGTCATTCCTGAAATTGCATGACGTATTGTGTCTGACCTTCGCCATATACCTCATACACAAAATTCACCTCTTGTCCTTTGTTTTTGGCTGCCACATATTCAGTGAGTTTCGGGTAGGATTTCATGGCCCCTATTATCATGGAAACCATATCATCGGTTTCAAAGTTGGAAACAGCAGCATTACCCGCGGGGATGATGAGCGAGGTTAATTCCGGAATAGCCGCCAGCCGCAGACTATCTTCTACTGACACAATAACACCGGCCAGTGAGCGCAAGGAGTCTTCTGCAACTTCATTAGGATTATCGAAATAGACGCCAATCATCCTTACCGGCACGTGGTGATCATCGGCAATGGTATGTATGCGATTGAACGCATCACCAATCTTTTCGTAAGGTCCTCGATGCTCGATTCCCATCACCCGATACCCCGACATCGGCTGTTCTACAACCTCAATGGAAGCAAATAGACCTTGCGTGTAGAGGTAAACCATCAGAATCAACAGGACCGCTGACAGAACAATCAGAATTTTTTTAATCATTATTTTTAGGTGTAAGCATAGTGCGGAACCAAAACTAAACAGTAAATCACTCGTAGCATCATTACCATCATTGATCAATCTAAATTCGAGTTGGGGTAATTTTTATCATGCCCTGTTCTGTTCAAAGTGGTTTATTTTGCCCCCGATTCGAATATTTCGGCTCCAAAAAAATCCAGGATAGTTAAAACACCACACCAATGAAAGTGCCTCAGCATGTTCTATTAGTTGACGACGATGATATTTTCAACATGCTTCACGGAGAGGTACTTAAAAGGCTGATTCCGGATGTTCGTATCGATATATTCAAATCGGGTGTGGAAGTCTCCGAGTATCTTCAAAAAGAAACAGAAAGCGCTGTTGATCTTATCTTTCTAGATATCCGCATGCCTGTTATGGGTGGATTTGAAGTGCTGGACCTCATGGCCACTATGAATCCCGACCGATTTAAAAACACCCGTATTTACGTCCTTTCCTCCACCTTGGACGACCGCGATTTACAACGCGCCAAGGCTACTCCACTGGTAACTGATTTCATTGGCAAGCCCATGTCGTTTGATACCATGCGTTCGATTCTGGGCCAAACGGCCTAACCTTCTTTTAGATTAGCTTTGTCTCATCACTAATCAGGACGAAGCATGGGATCGAAGAGCATTCTCAACAATGAACAGCAGCGCTACGCACTTTACGGTGCACTGTTCGGATGCCTATTCCCTATCATCGGTTCAGTCTTTGAGTCTTACATGCTCTACAGCCGCATTACGTGGGAGCTTCTGCTCACGTGCCAGCGGGAATCCGAGATGCTCTGGATCATAGATACTGCTCCCCTATTCTTGGGGATTTTCGCCTCTTTCGGTGGCAGGCAACTCGACATTGTTCGAGAAAAGAATAGAGAAATCAACGAGCGCTATGATCAAATGGTGGTGTTGCGCGAGATGGCCGATGAAGCCAACAAAGCCAAGAGTGAGTTTCTGGCAAATATGTCGCATGAGATTCGTACTCCGATGAATGCCATCATCGGCATGAATTACCTCATCCGGAAAACTGAACTAGATCCGAAACAGGCTGAATACATTCACAAGACAGACGTTTCCGCGAAGGCCTTGTTGCGCATCATCGATGACATCCTGGATTTCTCGAAAATCGAAGCGGGCAAATTGCAGCTCGAAAGTGCTTCTTTGTTTTTGGAAGAAACCATAGCACAAGTTGCTGATGCGGTGAATATCAAACTTCAGAAAAAGAAAGAAGTTGAGCTCATCAGTTATGTTGACCCGAATATTCCCGCTGTTCTTCATGGCGACAGTCTGCGTCTTCGCCAAGTGCTACTAAATCTTGCTGATAATGCAAGTAAGTTCACTGAGAAAGGTGAAATCAAAATCTCCGCTCGTCTGCACAGTATAATCGAGCAAAAAATAAAAGTTGAATTCAGCATTAGCGATAGCGGCATCGGCATGAGCGAATCCCAATTACAGCGGATTTTCACACCCTTTCAGCAAGCTGATATTTCAACCACCCGCAAATTCGGCGGCACCGGATTGGGCCTGACCATTTGCAAGCGTATCATTGAGCTAATGCAGGGGCAATTGGAAGTGAAGAGCAGTCTTGGTCATGGCAGCACATTCAGCTTCACCTCAACCTTCGAAACGGCTTCACCACAAGAACAAATTCAAAGCACCTATCATCCTCGCAATGGCCTGAAGGCACTCTTGGTAGATGATTCTGAAAGCGCCCGAATGGTGTTGGAAGAAATGCTTCAATCCTTCGGTTTTGAAGTGCACACCGCTGATAATTCGCGTTCAGCCCTAACCTTATTTAAAGAGCAACATACGGCGGAGCATCCTTTCTCTATTCTCATCATTGACTGGAAAATGCCGGGTATGAATGGTGTTGAACTGGTTGAGACCATGAAAAAGGAAATGGATTCCGTACCGGCGGTCATCATGGTCACAGCTTATGGTCTGGAGTCAATCAAGGAGGCCACAAGCAAGAAGCTCGTTGATGACTACTTGTTGAAACCTATCAATCCTTCAACGCTTTTCGACGTCATCAATAATCTCCTTCACCTCACGCCTACTCGAAGTCTGGCCGAAGTAAATCACTTGGTCGATATCGCAGAAATCAAGGAAATTCTCAAGGGCTCCAAGATATTGCTCGTAGAAGACAATGAGATGAACCTGGAACTGGCCATCGAATTATTGGAAGATGTCGGCATTGAACTCACCATTGCGCGCAATGGTCTTGAGGCCATAGATGCGTTGAGTCATTCCGCTTTTGACGCAGTACTGATGGACATTCAAATGCCTGAGATGGATGGGCTAACGGCGACGATGCGCATTCGTCAGCAGGAGCAATTCAAAAACCTGCCGATACTGGCCATGACCGCTCACGCCATGAAAGGTGAAGCGGAGAAGAGCATTGCCGCAGGGATGAATGAGCACATCACCAAACCGATCGACCCGCTCGTTCTGTATGCGGCACTCATCAAGCACATTAGCAAACGAACGGTAGCGGTAAATAGAGCAGCGACGGTTTCGGCGCCCTTTGAGATTACCGGACTTGATACCGCAGATGGGCTCTACCGTGTGGGCAATAAACTTCCGGCTTACATCAAGCTATTGAAATCCTACTGCGCAGTTTATGGTAACATTCAGCAGGAAGGCGCATCCATTCTTTCAACGGGGGATTTACCTCAAATCAAAGCCTACCTGCATACACTTACGGGAATCACAGGCAATATTGGAGCAAAGGAGATTCATGGAGAACTCGCGCCTCTCTACAGCAGCATACATGCTCAAAACGAGAACACTCCATCACTCACAGTCGATACTCTTGATCAACTAAAAGCGATTTTCATTCAAATTGAAAGTCTCATCCAACGCATCCATGGTGTCCTCTCACAAGACTCCTCCGAAACTCAGGACCGAAAGCCTATCGAAAAAGAACAATTAAGATTGTATTGGGACGAGCTCGTTTTGCTCATTCAAGAAAGCAACTCCGAAGCACTGGACAGAGCGGAACGCTTATTAACTACCTATGACCTCGGACCCGAACATGAATACCGTTTGAAACGTGCGATAACGCTGCTGGAATCGTTTGAGTTTGAAGCGGCCGAAAAAGCACTTTCCCTATGAATTCAATTTTAGCATCAGCATCTGACAAGTCAACACTGCTTGTTGTAGATGACTCAGCAGAAAACTTGCAAATCCTCAATGCACTGTTGAAGGATGACTACAAACTTAAAATGGCTAAATCAGGCGAAAAGGCGCTGGAAATTGCATCACAAGTTCCACAACCGGATTTGATCCTGCTTGATGTGATTATGCCCGGGGCAGATGGATTTGAAGTCTGTCAATCACTGAAAGCCAATGCTTCGACCGCGCATATTCCCGTCATTTTCTTGACAGCCCTGAATGAGGTGGCCGATGAAACACGTGGTTTTCGCGTGGGCGGCGCAGATTTCATTACCAAGCCCTTCAATCCGGATATTGTCAAGGCCAGAATAAAAACGCATCTTGAACTACAATCCGAACGTCGCAAATCACAGGAACTCCTGAAGGTGTTGCTCCCGGAAAATGTGGTTCAAGATCTCATTACGAAAGGCAGTCATAGCCCGGAGTACAAAGAAAACGTCAGCGTAATGTTCTGCGATTTCGTTGGCTTCACGCCTATTTCAGCCATGCTTTCACCTCGTGAATTGATTGATGAGCTGTCTGACATTTTTGGTGAATTCGATCGCATTTGTGCAGCGCATGGCGCAACGCGTATCAAAACAATTGGCGACGCTTATATGGCTGCAACCGGTCTGGAAGGCACACCATTCCATGCGGACTGCATGATGCGCACCGCACAAGCGTTCATAGATTATTTGCATGTCCGCAACCAAACGTCATCACAAGAATGGCAATGCCGCATCGGCATACATTCGGGAAAGGTGATTGCGGGAATTATCGGGAAGACGCGCTTCATTTATGATATCGTTGGTGATGACGTCAACATTGCTGCACGTGTAGAAAGCGCAGGCAGTCCTATGAAGATAACCATGACTTCGGAAACCTATCAGCTTCTGCAAGCCAAGAATAGTGCGGAATCCATTGGCAATGTTTATTTGAAAGGGAAAGGCGAAATGGAGTTATTTCGGGTGAACTAGTTCTGTCCAAGTCTCCTTTTCACGAAAAGGATGTTCTTCTCTAAACCATTGGATCGCAACTTCGCCGATGAATCCGTATGAAATGCGTGCGCTTCGAGGAAATGCAACTGGACTTCATTCCAGCGCTGACGATCGCTCATTTCGCCGCACGATTTTAATTCCAGGTATAAGAACTCCGCGATGGTCGGGAAATCCTCTCTACCCAAGTAGTCCAGATCCGCATCGCAAATAATGCGCTCCAGCAGTGTTTGCGGTTGTTGTGGGATTTTCGTCACAAGGATAAGACGCTGAATGAGCGCCACATCATCGGGTGAAATTCCGGCGTCCTTTGCTTCATCAGCGAATATTTCTGCGCCAGCGGTTTCATGATTGGCTCGCTGCACGAGAAAGCCCAAGTCGTGGTAGAGTGCGGCGAGCTTTAGGACAGCAATTTCTCGGGCAGTAATTCCTTCACGATAGCCTATTTCCTGGCATTGACGAATGACATCTTGTGTATGCCTGCAATCGTGGTAGAGGTACTTGATGTTCAATTCATGACGGAGGCGGTGCATGACATTGTCATACATCGATTCGAAAAATGAAGTGATCGCCTCCATAGATATGCAGCATTGTGCTGCCGATTATTGGGAGTAAAAATAAACAAGATGCTTAGATTTGCGCGAAAAGCAAGCCACATGCAACTTAAAAAGATTTTAGTCCCCTGCGACCTGAAGGAATCCAGTTTCAATGCGCTCTATCATGCCGCGCATCTCGCTAAGCAATCCGGGGCTGAAATCCTGTTGCTGCACCTCGAGTTTGCTGATAAAGCGTTAGAAGCTTCGCAGAAAGCACTTGAAGCTTGGGTGGATCGCATGAAGGAATTTCACCAAGGCCCCGTGAGTGCGCATGTGCGCAAAGGTGGCGTGGTGGGTGAAATACCGGCATTCGCCAAAGAACAAGGATGCGGTCTAATCGTGATGCCAACACATGGGATGCGCGGTATGCAAAAACTCACCGGTAGTCTGGCGCTTCGCGTCGTTTCCGAATCACACATTCCGTTTATCATCGTTCAAGAGCGCAATATCCGTGATCATGGATATAAGAAACTCGTCATTCCGGTGGATTACCGTCATCAATTACTGGATGAAAGCAAAGCCTTTGTTCAATTGGCCCAGTTATTCAAGAGTGAGGCACATCTGGTCATTAAAAAAGTAAATGCAGAGCTTACCGATGCGAAGATGCTCGGTGAGATTCAGCAGGCTTTCGCCGATGCGGGCGTTTCTATTACACTGCACGAGGTTGATCACAAACTGCATTTCACCAAAGAGTTGGTGCGTTATGCTGCGGCTGTGGAAGCCGATCTTATCTGTGCCGTGAATTTTTCGTATGAATATCTCTACACGTTATTTCCGCGAACAGAAGAAGAAGACTTGATATATAATGACGCACAAATCCCTGTACTCCTGATTACACCGACTAATCAAGATGAGGTAATTTATAATATACCCATGCGGTTCTAAGACCGAGGAAAGCGCTGAGCCAATTTTTTCTCCACCGATCGGAAAAGATAAATGAATCCTCCAATGAGGGTTGACAGACTAATCAACGGCACCCAAGGCTCCTTCAAATCCAGCAGCCCAACAATTACTGTCAGTATCGCTGAGAACCCGCCTACCAAGATCATTCTACGTGCACTAAACTTTTGAGCGAAGCGCCAAGCCTCTTCGCTGCGCATGGAAGCCAGTGTGCGGTAACCATACAACGCATTTATTTTTTTGGGTGGAAATTTCAGCATAAGGAATCCACTCAACAGAAAGACCGCGGTGATTGTTATTTGAGGAAAAATCATGAGCTCAGCATTGGAGTATTTTGCAGCACAATAATACTTCACGGGAAGATTCTTCAAAAAAAACACATGCCACTTAACATGTGTCAAGAAACCTGTGGAATGCATTGACAACTGTTAAGGATTTGCTTTTATCCTTTGGCGCTAGCCTTTAACCCTTGGTATCTTCGTGCAAACACAACTAACACGTGCTATGAATTCACCATTACTTCGCTCCATTCTTTTGACTATTGTCGTCACTTTAACGTCAGTCTCCACCACACTTGCGCAGCAATCTGTTGCCCGTCAGTGGAGTGAAACACAACTCAGTTGCATTCGCAAATACTTTGCTAAACCTACGGTGCATGCGCGTCATCTATCGCACGTTTCCATTGCTATGTATGATGCTTGGGCGGTTTATGACAATGAAGCCCAGCCCTATTTTTTGGGACAAACCTGGGGTGGATTCAATTGTCCGTTCAACGGCATTCCAATGCCTGCCGATGGTGATATCATCGCGGCGCAGGAAAAGGCACTCAGCTACGCCGCTTATCGCACGTTGTGGAACCGTTATACCATTTTCGCTCCGGGCGCGAACCTGCTGACTATCCAGGGCTACCTCAACGACCGCATGGCTTCATTGGGTTACGACACCGGCATTACATCGATTGACTATTCGGATGGTGACCCTGCTAAGCTGGGAAATTACATCGCCGCAAAACTTCAGGAATTCGCTTTGCAGGATGGTTCCAACCAACAGAATAATTATAACAACATTCAATACCAACCGCTCAACGGTCAATTGGAACCCGCCTTTCCGGGAAATCCGCACGTCGTTGATCCCAACCGCTGGCAGCCTCTGGTATTGAGCCAATGTATTGACCAGAACAATATCCCTATCGAATGTCCTCCCGGAACAGGCACTCCTGCCCTATCGCATGAATGGGGAAATGTGACACCCTTTGCTCTGCGCGCCGACCAGGCAGATACCCTTCAACGTGATGGGTTGGACTGGAAAGTGTATCTCGATCCCGGTGCACCACCGTATCTCGATACGACATTGCAGAGTGGTCTCTACGATAGCTTTTTCAAGTGGGGCTACGTCACCAACATCATCTGGCATTCGTTTCACAACAACGACGATGGAGTTATGATCGATGCTTCTCCCAATAGTATCGGGGGGTTAAACATCACTGCTGAAGACCAATTGCCTGTGACTTTCGAAGATTACCAGGGCTTTTATAATTTGTTTGAAGGCGGTGTCAATGATCCCGGTCACGCCATCAACCCGGTTACTGGTGCTCCTTATGAAACACAAATGGTTCCGCGAAAGGACTTTACCCGTGTACTGTCGCAGTATTGGGCCGATGGACCGAGCTCTGAGACACCACCAGGTCACTGGTTTAAGCTATTCAACGAAGTGGAAGACAAAATGGATTTGCTGGGCATTGAAAAACGTTGGATGGGAGAAGAATCTGTTTCTGACCTGGAATGGGACGTTAAAGGTTATTTCGCTTTAGGTGGAGGTATTCATGATGCCGCCATTGCCTGTTGGGGAACGAAAGGGTACTACGACTACACGCGTCCTATCATGGCTATTCGCTGGATGGGCGTGAAAGGACAGAGCACCGATCCTAACTTACCACATTATCATCCGGCCGGATTGCCGCTCATTCCGGGTTATATCGAATTGGTGCAAGAGGGCGATGAACTCGCAGGTACTAACAATGAGCACGTAAACAAGATTAAAATCTATTCTTGGCGCGGACCATTTGCCGCTACGGGAGTGGACGGAGCCGGTTGGTTGTTGGCTGAAAACTGGTGGACCTACCAAACAGCAGGGTTCGTAACACCTCCATTTGCAGGATACTATTCCGGTCACTCTACGTACTCTCGCACGGGCGCAGAAATCATGACTTTGATTACCGGTGATGAATACTTCCCGGGCGGTATGGCGGAATATGTGGCAACACAAGATGAATATTTGCTTGCCGACGATGGTCCTTCGACTACGGTAAAATTGCAATGGGCTACCTACCGCGACGCTTCTGACCAGTGCAGTGTTTCGCGTATTTATGGAGGATTGCATCCGCCACAAGATGACATTCCGGGTCGCAAGGTGGGATTAATCGTAGGTCCACAGGCTGTGGACAAGGCGAATGAATTCATCCATGCAGACCCTGCGCATGTAGCGGTAAGTTCAACGAATGCTGTAATTACCGATAACGAAGTAGGCTCACCGTGGAGTTTAGTTTTCACCTTTGATAAGGCCATGAATACGGCGATTGAACCTCAGTCCATCTTGCTTACGACCATTGCGGCCGATAACTTTATTGCCACCGGTGGCTCGTGGACCGATGAGTTTCATTACCAAGCCAACTACACCTTAGTCGATAATAATGTCACCATCGAGAACATCGTGTTCAGCGTTCAGGGAGCTCAAGATCTTTCGGGCATCACGAACATGCCGGCGGTGAGTAGTGTGATCACTATCGATACGCAGAATCCGACAGCTCAAGGCACACTCACCGGTAATGAAACCATCATCACAGAAGCGGACGTTACTGCAGGAGCTACCATCCATGTATTGCTCGATTACTCGGAGTCTATGAACACTTCACTCCAGCCGACTTTCGACTTTTCATCACCGGAGGCCAATGCCAGCTTTGTTTTGGATAATTCAAGTGCATGGACCAGTTCAACCACGTTTCATGCAGTATTCAACGTAGTAGACGTAGATGCAGCTATCGCTTCTATCAACTTGGAAGTATCTGCAGCCACCGACAGTCTGGGTAATGCCCAGCTCATCCTGATGCTGAATGACGCACTATCAATCGACACTCAAGCGCCGAATGCTGCAATTACGCTGAGTCACCCTGTTATTAGTGATGCAGATGCCGGTTCGACGTTCACGGCCACCATCACGTTCGATTCACCCATGAATACCGGCGATAATCCAATGCTCACATTCGCCGGTTTATCGCTACCGGAAAACCTGCTGTTTGTTGAGGGCACGTGGGCCAGCGATACACAATTCATCGTTTCGTACACCATACTCGATGGCAACATTGAATCAAACAACATCGACTTAGGCAGTGCCGGCGGCAGCGATCTCAATGGCAACTTGCAAGTGCCTGCGCTCTTGAATGACGGGCTCATTGTTGATACCCGCAATCCGCTTGTCCTTGAAGTAAGCGCTGCTCAACCCGTGCTTTCCGATAACGCAACGACATCACCTGTAGCCTTTACGATTTCGTTTGATGATGACATGAGTGAAGCTTCCATGCCGATGATCAGTTTTGCAGGATCTTCCTCAGCATTGACTCCTGTGATTGGTTCGGGTACCTGGTTAGATGCTCAGACGTATTCCGTACTTGTTGATTTTGCTGACAACAACGAGGAAGTTAGCGACATGTCGGTCAGCGTCAGCGGCGCAGCTGATGATGCAGGTAACCTGCAAGAGGTCGATTTCGAGGCTACCGGTCTTTTCATCATCGATACACGAAATCCGATTTTGACCGAAATCGCAACGAATACAGCGATTATCAATGATGGAACAATTGGCGCGGAAACATTCAGTGTTACACTCACCTTCGATGAGGCCATGGATGAGACTTCCGTACCGATGATTTCCTTTGACCCGATCGTTAGTAACCTTATTCCATCTGCAAACTCGGGCTGGCAATCTTCGACAGTGTACATCGCTCGTTATGATGTTACGGCGGCAATCGCGAGTCAATCGGATATCACCATTAACGCAACTATGGGCGGAAATGACATTGCCGGTAATGAAATGATTGGAAGCACAACCTTGAACGCCTTTGACATTGATGTGACGCTCGAAACTGCGGAGCAATTGGTTGAAAAGGATTGGTTGCTATACCCGAATCCGGCATCCGGCGACGCGGTGAGATTGGCTGTTCCGAGCGACATACACATTGAGAACATTCGACTCTACTCTGCGGTTGGAGCATTGTTCTCTGATCTGAATGTCGTTAGTGATAACAGTGCTGTGGTGATAAATCTCAACGGCCTGGCTGATGGTATCTACTATGTTCGCATCCAATCATCAGGCATGGAGAAGGTCCTTCCACTACAGGTAATTCACTAGCCGAAAAACGAACCACATGATCAACACTTTTTCGCTTCGGAAGGCATGGTTTGTCCTTGTTGTTATTCTATTTGCTAACCACAGCTCTTGGGCTCTACCATCAGTTGCTCGCATCTGGAATGACGTTCACCTGGAGTGTATCCGTAATGCCTACGCAAAACCTACGGTGCATGCCCGTCACCTGCACCACATGGGTGTCATCATGTATGATGCGTGGGCAGCGTACGACGAAGTAGCACGTCCGTATATGCTCGGACGCACCGTAGGTGATTATTATACTCCATTTGAGTGTTTCCCCGGCGTTGATTCATCGCAGGTGGAAGCTGCGCGTGATGAGGCCATTAGCCATGCGGCCTACACTTACCTCATGAACCGGTACACCATCCCTGCAGAGGTTCCGGCAAACAATATCAATTTTTTGATCAATTTAATTTACAACACCTTTATAGATCTCGGTTATAATCCCAATAATGTTGGCACCGATTACCAATCGGGCGATCCCGCGCAACTGGGAAACTACATTGGTGAGCAGATGCTGGCTTATGGGCTGATCGATGGATCAAACCAGCAAAGCACTGTGCCGGGGGCTTATGCCAATCAAGTATACCAGCCCAGTAATTTCACGTTAGATCCTGTTGCCGATTTTGGTAATCCCGGAGTAGAAAATCCCAATGGGTGGCAGCCGATGAGCTTGGCGGTATGCACGGACCAAGCGGGCAACCCGGTGCCATGCCCATCCACCAACGGTGTACCTGCCTTAACTCCTGAGTGGGGTAACGTGGTGCCCTTTAGTTTGACCGAATGTCAGCGCACGTATTTCAATCGTGCCGATTACGATTGGCCTATTTACCTTGATCCGGGCGAACCTCCGTATTTACAGGATACCACTTACCTGCCTGATTCCATTCTGGGCCCGAACATCAACCTATTCAAATTTGGCTTTGTCAATACGCTGATGTGGCATCATTTCCACAACAACTTCACCGGGCAGATGATTGACACTTCGCCTGCGCACACCGGTAATCTGAACTTGATTGCAAACCCGACTGTAGCCGGCGAAATTGGTCCCAACGACCTGCCTTCTTCTGTCCAAGATTTTTATAATTGGTATAACCTCTTCACGGGAGAACTAAATGTTCCCTCGGGGTATAACACAAATCCGGTGACCGGCCTACCCTATCAGACTCAAGAAGTACCTATGGCCGACTTCAGTCGCGCTACGGCGCAGTATTGGGCCGATGGTCCACGCTCAGAAACACCACCGGGACATTGGTTCAAACTCTTCAATGAAGTGACGGATGAATTACCCGATCAGAAGTATTGGCGCGGCGACCTCAATCTACCGTTGACAGACCTGGCGTGGGATGTCAAGTCCTATTTCACTCTCGGCGGTGCGGTGCACGATGCCGCCATTGCATGTTGGAGTGCGAAGGGGGCCTATGATTATACGCGTCCGATTTTCGCCATTCGTATGATGGCCGATTCGGGGCAATGCACCAATCCAGCGCTACCCAACTACCACATTCATGGGTTACCGCTGATAGATGGCTACATCGATCTGGTGACACAAGACGACATTGACGACCCATTATTATCGTTTGATCAAGGTGACTTGAATGAAGTAAAGATCAATACCTGGTTGGGTCCATACGGTGTTGGACTTGACAACAATCAATGGCAAGGAACGGAACAGGACAGCTCCGGCTGGAAACTCGCCAAGAAATGGTGGACCTATCAGGTCGCCACCTTTGTAACGCCGCCATTTCCGGGGTATTATTCCGGACACTCCACCTTCTCGCGCACCGCTGCTGAAGTGCTCACTCAGATTACGGGCAGTGAGTACTTTCCGGGGGGATTACATGAATACGTTGTTGATACGCTCTACGCCGACACCTCGCACGTTCCCTCTCAACCCGTGCGCTTGCAATGGGCGAAATACCGCGATGCTTCCGATCAGTGCAGCTTGTCACGGATCTTCGGCGGGCTGCATCCTCCGCAAGATGATATTCCGGGGAGAAAAGTGGGGTTAATTATCGGCAATCAAGTAGTTGATTTTGCAGAGTCGTTCATGACCGCTAATCCGGTGCAACTGGCATCGCTGGAAGTAACAACTATTCCTGCTACCGCAACAAACGCTGACCTGCACGCCACTTTGGTATTCGATCAGCCGATGCATACGGCATCAACCCCTGAGATTGTGATTACGCCATCAGCAGTTGCAGCGAACATGACGATAACCGGTGGAACGTGGATTTCTTCTACCGTGTATGAAGCGACGCTTTCTGTGATCGATACGGTTAATTATAGTGCAACCTTCGAAGTGCATGTGGCACATGCCGAACCCGAAACCTTGGCCGTCTTCGGCTCATGCACTGCAGATACACTGAACATGGCTTCGGGAACAAACTGCATTCCGGTGAGCATTGATGTCACCGCACCTACCTGCACAGTTTCCGGTGATTACGAATTCATCACCGATGCAGATGTGAACGGCATGCTCACTATTCACGCGGAGTTCTCGGAGAATATGGATACCGGCTCGTTCGACTTTTCAAACATCTTCGAAAACACGGTGTTCAGCAATACGTTTGTTTGGAACAGCACCAACTGGGTAGCAGATAACGCACTTGAATTGAATTTTACAATTGCCGATGATCAGGTCAACACTACCATTCCATTGAATGAATTGTTGCAAGGAACAGACCTGGTTGGCAATACAACGGTGGGTTGTACCGTCGATGAAGTGTTCGAAGTTGATACCGAAAATCCGGCAGTGGCTTTAACGTTCATTACGCCGATAAATGTTATCTCGGATCCAATCATCGAAAGCACTAATTACTTCACAATCACATTCGCCTTCACCGATGAAATGGACATGAGCGTGTTCCCCGTCATCGGTTTTGAAAACGACGATCCGACGCTTCAAACGTTAACGCTCGACAGCACTCAAAGCTCTTGGATTTCTGCCTTTGAATTCCTTGCTGTCTATACCATGAGCGACAACAATGTGGAGTTGGATGACATCATCGTTACGCTCAGCGGGGTAACCGACATCAACCTGAATCCACTGTCCGCCGAGGGGTATTTTGTGCATCCCTTCACAGTTGACACGCGTAACCCACTCATTACAGAACTCATTCTTTCCAATCCAATTCTCGATAACGAGAACTGCGCGGATGGGTTGACGATAACGGTAGTGTATGACGAACCGATGAGCGCTGACACGTCACCCAACATCGCATTATCACAAGGAATGCCTCCGTTGGCTGAAGCAGGCGCAGGAAGCTGGAATCCTGAATTCACGGCATTCACTCAGAGCTACACGTGCACGGGAATCAACGACAGCATATTGGCTATCGCCGTTTCTATTTCAGGAAATACTCCTGACGTGGCGGGCAATGTATCGGCTGATACCACTTTTGAAAATCAACTTGACATCATCCATACGACGAATATTTCCGAGTTGACAGCGGATGATTTACTTGTTTATCCGAACCCTGTTGCCGGCGGTCAATCGTTCCGAATTGAATCTCCCGTTGATTTGATTGTGAGTGTTACCGCATACGACGCGGTTGGCAGAATTGTTTACAGCGCTCGGCCCGGAGCTACGCAAACCACTGTGGAAACGCCGCAATGGAGTACAGGCGTATATTGGTTGCGCATTGAAACCTCGCGCCATGAATTCATCAAATCCATTATGGCCATCGACTAGGATCGGAAAAATATCAAAACTCCTTTTATTGGATGAAAAGCCGCCCCAACTTTACGGGCGGCTTTTTGTTTTAGCATCGTGGCAAAAGAAACCATCGTCATACCGAAGTATTTACAGCAGCGTATTGCCGAGGGCGAGCATCAAACACTCGACTTCAAATACGCCATTAATGATGCACGTAAAATCGCGATTTCGCTATGTGCGTTCGCAAATACCGATGGCGGTACGCTGTTGATTGGTGTGAAAGACAATGGCTCGATTGCCGGTGCCAAGCTGCAGGAGGAAGAACATATGGTACAGGCTGCGGCAACGATGTATTGCAAACCTGCCGTTGAATATTCCACGCAAGGCTGGAAAGCCGGCGATCGGTATGTTCTGGAAGTGATGATTCCGCCTTCTCGTTTGAGACCGCATCAGGTTGAGCATGTTCCCGGTGAATGGCGCGCTTATGTGCGCAGGCACGATCAAAACTTTCAGGCGCCGGGGGTGCTTATGCAATACTGGAAGATTAATCACACGCCAATGACCGAGCGCTACTTCCACACCGACAAGGAGAAAAGACTCTTGGAAGCGCTATCGCATCGGGAAGGATATACCGTCAATCAACTCGCGAAAATCAGTCAGCTGCCGCGCCCCATTGTGACAAATCTGCTCGCTCGCTTCATGCGCTGGGATTTAGCCACGATGGAGTTTGATCAGAACATCGCCAAATTTCGATCGAAAGAATAAGTTTGCAGTATGGACAATGTGCGACTGAACCGATTCGACAATCTGCATATCCTCTTCTGGCTAATCAAGGATATGAGTTGGTGCTTGATGTCTAAAACCGTTGGCACATTGATGATTATCCCAACAGTAGCGGTAGCACTGATTATTCTGTATCGTTCGCGTGAACACCTTTCCTCTTTCATTCACAACCTCTCGGTGTTGTTCTGGATAGCAGCGAATTCCCTATGGATGCTAGGCGAAATGTATTGCGCCGACTGCACCAAACCCTACGCGATTTGGATATTCGTGGGAGGCACGAGCATTCTACTCGGGTTTTATCTCTTCTCGTCTATGAAGAAGCTCAACGGTCGTTAGAACACTATTTGCGGATGAGTCGATGAGTGGTCAGCTGATTCGCCGTCTGCACCTCAACTAGATAGACTCCCGATTCATGCGGCATCTCCATATCGACCGTCTGAGTATTCTGCGGTTGAATTACCGTGAGTTGTTGTCCTTGCAGATTAAACACGCGTACTTCTGTTAGCTGTTCTTTGGCAGAAATCTGAACACGTTCTTCGGCAGGATTGGGATACACCGATACACTTTCAGCGGGCAACGTAGCAATACTTAACGCCGGGATAGAAAGATGGATGCAAAATTCCCCTGTAGTGAGCGGAGCGTCCGGGCTTCCAAAGCCGCTGTAGTTGAATCCATCGACCGCCATGCGATAAGTTGTTCCCGCATTTAACGGCGTAAAAATGGCTGACCAATAATTGAAGGTTGCCGGATCCATATCCTCGTTGCAATCTACGATTTCAAGACTATCGCATTCGCCGGAGAAGAGTGCCAATTGAGAATCTTCGGAGATAAAATCCAAGGTTGTGTCGCAGGGTTGAATGGCGATGCGTACTTCCTGATCTATTCCTTCCAAGCGAAACCACACCGTTGCATCCACTTGCGGGGAAGAGCCATCAGCCAATCCCGTAAGATCATCCAACCAACATCCTGTAATGGCGGCGATATCTACATCATTGCCGGTAGCAGCCACATTGGAAAATGGTCCTGCGATAACGGGTGCTGTTTGGGCTGCAAGCAGATAAGACTGCAAATCAATAGCGGAGGAACAGATATCATTGCTTGGCTGCGCGAGCAAAGCGCTGATTGAATTCAACCCGAGAAAGACAATAAGAAGACTACGGAATACCATGTGCGTGAATGACCTTGAGGTTACCCCACAAAAGTAATGCACATTAACACCATCAAGGCTGCTCGTGATAATCCGGCAATTCGTCCGGTTGTATTGGCGAGGCTTCACTCAACTCCTTCCCTTCCATATTTTGTTTGAACAACGACCAATCGTCGGTGGCTGTGGTTTCCAGCCACACGTTTCCCGACTTGCGGAACACTTGGACATACAAACCAAGTCGGTCACGGAATAAGGCTTCGAGCTCCTGCACGGTCATCGCCGTTGGAACAGACACTGTAGTCTCAGCCAACTTCGGATTACAAGAATCCACCGTGCGCTTCGTATTAATCATAAAGTGCTTCTCGGTAGGACGCCCCTTCTCGTGTGGCTTGGCGAAAAACTCCAACTTTAAAAACGGGAACGCATGTGTAAATGTCTTCTGCAGGGCCTCCAGCGTATCCTGAGCGTGAATGTGAAATTTCATGGTAATTAAATATTAGGATGTTTTTATTTCATATCGGAAAGCACCAGCACGGGCACCTTACTGGAAAAAGCCAGCTTCTTGGTACTGCGCTCGTTAAACATTCGCCAGAGCACATTGTGTTTGCGGGCCACGGTTACGAGCATGGAAGCCTTATGTCGACGTACCCAATCCTGAATAGCTTCTTCCATCATGTTGGTGTGATAAGGCAAAAAATGTGTCTTCAATTCCACCCCTTTCAGTTCCTTCATAATAGGCTTTAAGGAAGAGTCATCGCCCTCGATGAAAGGGGTATCCATGACGTTAACAAAATTCAATTTCGATTGATGTGCCAGAAGAATTTCCTTGAGCGTTTGAATTCCCTTGCCCATAGGAATGTGTTTTTGATCAAAGGCAAACGCAATACTCTTCCACTGTTTATAGGTGGCATTCTCCGGTACTATTAAGACAGGGCAACTCACTGTTCCTGCGACATCGGTAGACGTCGAACCAAAAACAATCTCATTGAATTTTTCTGTTTGGGCAATTCCCATAACCACCAATCCAATACCGCCCCTTTTCACCATGTCGCGAATAACATCTGCGCCATAGCCAATCTTCAAAAGTGATTTGACTTTCAAGTCAGGCCCATATTTCTTTTGAAGTTTGTCGAGCACTTTGGCCATCTCCAATTCGTCTTCCTGCTTCCAATCCTCCATTGATTTGCGTAAATCGAAATACACATCGCTTACAACAGGAATGTGGGTAGCATGCAATACAATTAACTCAGTTTTGAAGTCAATAGCCATATCAGCGGCAAATCGAAGCGCATTCCAAGATGCAGCAGTAAAATCAGTAGCGGCAAGAATTGTTTTCATAGTGGATTAAATTATACCGCAAGTTGTGATGAAAAAAAAGCATCGTCATTGACGATGCTCAAAAGTGCGCTTGACACTTATCATTTTAGTTGCACAGGAATCAGTTGCGCATTTTCTCAAGTGCACCGGGATTCACCACGGTGATGCTCGAGCCGCTGATCTCTAAATGGCCTTCTGATTTAAAATCACTCAGCGTGCGAATCAACGACTCCGTTGCGGTACCGACCATATTGGCCAAATCTTCACGCGCAATTGACATGGTGAAATGCTTGTCGCTTTTCAAATTGTGGTAACGCGCGCGCAATTCAAGTAACGCTTCTGCCGTGCGTTTGCGTACGCTGCTGTAGGCGAGTGCAATCAATTTATCATGCTCACTTTGCAAATTGCCGGTGAGCATGCGCACAAACTGTTGTGTCACCAGTGGGTGTGTGAGTAGTTTATAGAAATCTTCAATCGGAAAAATTGTAATCTCCGATTCTTCGATAGCCTCAGCACTCAGCGCATGAAACTCATCTTCCAACAGCGCCATGTAGCCAAAGAAATCCCCGGGCTGAAGCATTTTTAGGATGAAGTCCTTTCCGAGTTCATGACTCTTGTAGAGCTTAACCTTTCCGGAGTTCAGGAGATACAGCCCTTGCGGCGTATCGCCTTCGGTGAAGATGACATCGCGCTTCTTGAGATGCTTAATCTGCTGACGAC
>JBKCDO010000175.1:0-3113 GCA_046304755.1 Flavobacteriales bacterium | reverse complement strand
CAAGAAGTCTTCGCGACGAGAATACCCAATTGAAACGCAAAGATAAGCCCGAGATTCAAGCGCGTGAAGCCATCACCGCTACCGCTCGACCAATGCTTCAAGGTATAACCCGTGCGTCTTTGCAAACCGATAGCTGGATTTCAGCTGCATCATTCCAAGAAACTACCAAAGTATTGAATGAAGCTGCAGTTCAAGGTAAGACCGACTACCTCATCGGATTGAAGGAGAACGTTATCGTTGGTCACCCAATTCCTGCGGGTGCCGGTGTGCGTAAGTTCCAGAAGATGATCGTTGGCAACAGCGAAGACTACGTGAATTTGATTGCTAAGCGCAGCGGCTCACCTGCAGAGCGCGAGCAGCATGCATAAATAATAGAATGAATTCAAAGAAGGCCCGCAAGGGCCTTTTTTGTTATACATCAGTGCCGCCGATGTGAAATGCCAAATGCGCCTATTTTTTCTCCTCTTATGTAATTACCAAGTGAAGTCAATCCTGCATCTATTTTGAGTTTTATACGAATTCTAATTAAACTCCACATCCATTAAAAATGGATGTTTTTCAAAATATCTTCGCAGCCGATATCGGAGTACTAGCTGAATAGTCACTTACAGGAAGCTATCGTATAATCATAAAAAGTTAATCTTTGAGAATGTGGTGATCGAAGATTTGATCAAACGGAAGGGAAGACATGCATAATCAAAATAAAATACTGCGCGTATTTCAGCTGATTAACTTGCTCAAAAGTGAGCCTGCCAAGTCGTTGCGTAATTTATCGGATGTGCTCAACAGTACTGAGCGAACACTCTACCGCTACTTCAACTTGCTGGAAGAGCTCGGATTTCAATTGCAACGCGATGAACAAAATCGGGTATTCATTCTGAGCGAAGAATTAAAATCCGAAATGGCCTTCTCGAAAGATGAGATTGTTTTCCTGAAGAAACTGCTCAATTCAGTTGGGAAAAATGTAAAGATTAAGGATGCGATTCTGAGTAAACTGCTGGTTCATTCCGATGTCCAGATTGGCACCCGTATCATTCTGCAGGTTCATCTGGGAAAAATTGTGGACACGATTTCGGACGGAATGAAATCCAAGCGACAAATTGTTCTCAAACGGTATCACAGCTTTCATTCCGCCAATGTTTCCGACCGCCTCGTTGAGCCCATAAGTTTCACTGAGAACTTTGCACAATTGGTCGCCTTTGAAGTCAGTTCCAAGCAAAATAAACTCTTCAATATTGATCGGATTACTTCGGTAGAGCTAACACGTCACCCGCTGCGTCACACCAAAATGCACCGCGTAAGTGAACTGGATCCTTTTGGTTTTGCCCGGAAAGACGAGGAGTTTGCCGTTAGCCTGAATATGACGATGCGCGCAGCACTCTTACTCAAAGAAGAATATCCCGCTAGTGCACCGTACATAAAATCCGTGGACAATAAATCGTATTACACCTTCAAGGCAACGGTATATGATTTAAAACCCGTTGCACGATTCATTCTGGGGTTGTCGCAAGAAATCAATGTGGAAGGTTCACAGGAACTCATCACGTATTTGAATACCCAAATACAACACATCTTCTCCAACAAAAAGTTGGATAACCCGCTGATAAGGCCGAGTAAGCGGAGTGCGAGAAAACTTACTTCCCCAAAAAGTAAATAACCACAACAGCCAAGACTAAGCAAATGAGTGCAAACGTAACCGGTCCGCCGATTTCGTTTTGCTGTGCCTCTTGATGACCGTGATGGTCGTGGTGATCGTGTGAATTTCCCATGATGCGTTTGTTTTAACGGCCCCAAAAATAAGCGGTTCATCGCATGACCGCAAATTGATTCCCCGCTACTCAGTCGGAATTATCAACGATGCCGCGTGAGCAGCTTATTCGATAATCATACGGCTGCTCGCCGAAACACCCTCGCTGATGAATTGCAGCGTGTAAATACCCGGCGCAACACGCGGATTCCAGACTACCCGATCGGTTTGACGAAACAGTTTCTGCGCAGCGATTTTACCGGTCATATCGATTAATTGCACTTGACCATTCATCACCTGGCCATCCCAAAGAATGGAGAATTCACTATGCGCCGGATTCGGGAATACCTGAAAAACAATAGCCGGTTCCAACTCAGCAATAGCGTTGCAATCCGCCACCGTAAAGTTAAGGGCGTCGGTAAAGGTGCAACCCTCAGGTGTTGTTGCTGTAAGCACAATAGCATGTTGACCTATTCCCCACTCTGCTGCCTCGATGGTGAAAAACTGATTGACGCTCATGTCTTGCCATTGGTAAAGCATACCACCGGGACCGAATACCATCAGTTCTTCGTTAAGACAGAGGGTAGTGTCTGACCCCAAATCAAAACTGAACGAGTTGAGTGGTTCCAAAATCACGAACGCTGACGTTTCGCAATCGTTATCATCAGTAATGGTTACTTGATAATTTCCGGCTGCAAGATTATTCAAGTCGGGTTGCGTGCTCTCGAAACCGTCGGGACCAATCCACGCGTAGCTATAGGGTGTTGTCGCTCCGTTCACGCTAAGGTTGATTTCTCCGTCTGTTGTAGCCTCACAAGCAGGTCCGGTTTCTGTGGTCGAAACAATCCACAAATCAGGCTGAGTCACGGTGTAACTAGCCGTGAATACATTCCCACAAGCATCAGTGGCCGTGACGGAATATTCACCGGGATTCAGGTTAACGATATTCTTTTCATTGCTGGTAAAACCATTGGGTCCCGTCCATTCACAGGTGAAATTGGAACTTCCACCCGAAAAGAATGGATAAATGGATGATTCCGGCGTCTGGCCTTTATCAATGGGGCAACGGATATCGTTGAACACAGCGTCAAACTGATTGGTTACTGTTACCGTGCGGACCGATATCTCCGCCGCACCGGTAGCGCCTTCCCATCCATCAACTTGGATATAATAAGTAGCACCGGTTTCCAGACAATTCGCGTACATCAACGAAGAATAACCATCCGCAGAGGCGCATCCTCCCGCCATATCATCATTCGCTGCCACCAATTCGAAGCCTGTCCAACCGAGGCAATCCGAAGCTTTGTACAATGCCAGTTGCGTATCGAACCCCGGACCACCATTGCAAGACGTAATCTCATAGGTA
>JBKCDO010000174.1:0-7028 GCA_046304755.1 Flavobacteriales bacterium | reverse complement strand
GTGTGGTAATAAAGGAGGCTACCTGAGCCATCATTACCGGAGACAATTCCTGTTGCCATGATTTCATTCCTTTTCCTTGCACACCGTATTTAATGGTGCTGAACATGTTTTTGATATCGCTGCCATGAAGCCAGTAGTTGTCGGTTAGATTGGGACCTACGATGCCGCCACCGTCAGCGGCATGACAAACGGCGCAGTACTGTCCAAAAATCGCCTTGCCGGAGTTGATGTCTGCGGCCTCTGTGAGCACGCTGACTGTTGTTTCGTCAACAAGATTCTTCGCGTTTTTACGGTATTCTTCGATGGCTAATTCGGCCTGTTTCATTTGTGCTTTATACTCCTGCTCACTGCTTGGCCCATTGGAAATATGATAGTAGAGCATATAACCGAATGCCCAGACGATGGTGAGGTAAAAACCGTATTTCCACCATGGGGGCAGAGAATTATCAAGCTCGCGAATCCCATCGTATTCATGATCCGTCATGATGGCTTGCTCCTCAGTAATTGCCACAGACGCGTTGAGTTTATCCCAAAGTGGACTTGTTATGGAACTTTTTTCTTCTTGCTTGGCGGATTCCCATTCGGGCTCTTTGGTGGTGAAGAGTCTTACCAATCGCATTAGGTAAACAACCGCGAGTAACTCGAAGAAGATAATAAATGCAAGGGCGTTAATGGCATTGGAGCCAAATCCGTCATGAAGGAAATCGAGCATTGGTGTTTGTTCGGACATTGAGATTGGAGCGGGTGCTGCAGCAACTGCGTTTTCAGGATACAATGCAGTAAAAGCAATAAGTGCGAGAATTATACGCGAGCGTTCCCAGAGCGATTTGTCACCGCGCTTATAGTTGCGTGCCACGGTCGACAGGACTTTGGCCAGTTGAAGTATGAAAACAAGGAGCAAGATGGCCACAAAACAAAGCGCATAAAAGATGGGCGATGTATAGGGTGAGGCCGCAGCTGCTTGTGCTGCCGGTATGGCCTTATCTACTTGGGATAGTAAGGGTGATTGCAGGAAGAGCACGCCAAGGCAAATCATTGCCATGCGAAGAGTTGACATATGGCCGGGTTTCATTGGATGGGTAGGTTTTTATGTTCATCAATGGTTTGATTGTCGGTGCTGTAGGTTTTGATTATGACAGCAGCGAAAATGACAGCGAAGAGAATCAGCGACAGCAATGGGTAAATGCTGATGCCGGCTATCGATTCGAGATAGTTGATGAATTTCATGGCTTAGGTTGGTTGTTAGTGTTGGTTGATGTGTTGGCCATTTCGATGTCAGCACCGAGTTTCTGCATGTAGGCAATCAGGGCGATGATTTCTTGGTTGGCTTGAATGCCATTTTCACCAAGAAGGAGTTGTGATTCATTTGCCTTCAAATCATCAGCGATGATTTGAGCCTGCTTGTGCATATCGGCCACAGCTTGCTGATCAAAACCTTCGGGATAGGGAACGCCCAGCGTCATCATCGCGCGGATTTTCGCCGGCGTCATGGACTCATCCACCACGTTGGTATGAAGCCAAGGGTAGCGCGGCATAATCGAAGTAGGTGAGGTCGAGGTGGGATCGGCCATGTGATTGTAATGCCATGCATTGGACTTCTTGTTGTTTCCTGAACCTTCACGCGCCAGGTCAGGACCGGTTCGTTTTGAACCCCATTGGAAAGGATGGTCGTACACGAATTCCCCGGCTTTTGAGTATTCGCCATAGCGTTCGGTTTCAGCGCGGAATGGACGAACCATTTGCGAGTGACAGGTATAACAGCCTTCGCGGATGTAGATGTCGCGTCCTTCCAGCTCTAGCGGTGTATAGGGTTTTACTTCGGTGATGGTGGGTATGTTGGATTTAATCAGGAAGGTTGGAATCATTTCAATGGCACCACCGATGGCCACCATAACCAGTGAGAGAATAAGCATTTGGAACGGACGGCGCTCGATGATGCGGTGCCAGTGTTCGTTGCCATGGATGGCGTAATTCTTCGCAAGTGCAGGAGCCTCCGCTTCTTCGTTGGCCTGGAATGAACCCTGTGCAATGGTTTTCCAGAGATTGACAATCATTAGAACTGCGCCAATGAGGAAGAGTGTTCCGCCGATAGAGCGCAATGCATAGAAGGCCTGCATACCATTAACCATATCCAGGAATTGGTATTGTAATCTTCCATCCTCAGTGAATTGCGTGAGCATTTCGTTGTGTCTCCAACCGGCCCAATACATAGGCACGGCATAAAGGATTATTCCCAGTGTGCCAATCCAGAAGTGCCAGTTGGCCCACTTCTTTGAATACAGGTTGGTTTTCCACATGCGCGGGATAAGCCAGTACAACATTCCGAACGTCAGGAAGCCATTCCAGCCGAGCGCACCCACGTGCACGTGAGCGATGGTCCAGTCGGTGAAGTGAGAGATAGCGTTGACGTTTTTCAGCGACAGCATGGGGCCTTCGAATGTGGCCATGCCATAGGCAGTAACAGCAACCACCATGAACTTCAGAACGACATCTTCCCGCACGCGGTCCCAGGCACCGCGAAGGGTAAGCAAACCATTGATCATTCCACCCCATGATGGCGCCAAGAGCATAATGCTAAAGACCGTTCCCAGCGATTGGGCCCAATCGGGAAGCGACGTGTACAAGAGGTGGTGAGGTCCTGCCCAGATGTAAATAAAAATGAGCGCCCAGAAGTGAATGATGGAAAGTCGGTATGAATAAACAGGACGGTTGGCGGCTTTTGGAACGAAGTAATACATCAACCCGAGATAGGGCGTGGTCAGGAAGAAGGCTACGGCATTGTGTCCGTACCACCATTGCACTAAAGCGTCCTGAACGCCTGCATACCACGAGTAACTCTTGAAAAGGGATACCGGTAATTCAATGCTGTTCACGATGTGTAGCATGGCCACGGTAACCCATGTGGCGATAAAGAACCAGATAGCCACGTAAATGTGTCGTTCGCGGCGATTGTAGAGTGTCATGAATATGTTGATCCCGAATAGCACCCAAACGAGCGTAATCATGATGTCGATAGGCCATTCAAGCTCCGCGTATTCTTTCCCGGTTGTAAATCCCCAAACAAGGGTTAATGCGGCAAATACGATGATGGTTTGCCACCCCCAGAAATGCCAAGCGGATAATTTGTCGCTCCACATGCGGGCTTTTGTCAGGCGTTGCAGCGCATAGTAGACGCCCATGAAGATTCCATTTCCGACAAAAGCGAAGATGACCGCGTTGGTGTGCAGTGGTCTTAAGCGCCCATAGGTCGTTTGCGGGATGTCAAAATTCAATGCAGGAAATACAAGTTGCAAGGCGATGATCACGCCGACGAGCATGCCCACGGCGCCCCAGAGGGCAGTGGCGTATGCGAACTGTTTGACAATTTTATTGTCATAAGCAAAGCGTTCAACAGTGGTGTTCATTTATCGGATTGGTTTTGGTTGTCGATTGAGGTGGTTGGACTGATTTCATCATCCATCAGCATGCGTATTGCAGGTGTGCCTGTATCGTCGAACTGGCCGCTTCGGGCCGATCGAATGAAGGCTATCAAAAAGCCTATGGCGATTGGTAAACTCGCTCCCAGAAGTATGTAGATGACGTCCACTCAGGGTGATGATTTAGTGCACCAAATGAACTTTCGCGGACATGCGTGAAAATTGACGGTCGTTAGAAAAAAATATGACTTTCGTCAAAAATGGAAATGTTGAATGGGCTATGACAGTTTCAAAAAACGAGCTGAAATTCGGCTTGCTCCTGTCGTGAAAGCGATGATGGTGAGCGTGCTCAACGGCATGAGAATGGCGGCAAATACGGGTTCCATTTTTCCTTGAACGGCTAGCCCAACACCAATGACATTATAGAGCAGAGAGATTCCAAAACTGATTGAAATAATTTGCCGGCTGCGTTGAGTGAGTTTTAAGAGTGAGGAAAGTTTGGAAAAGGAATTTGCTTGAAGGATGACGTCGCACGCCGGCGTGAAATTATTGACATCATCGGAAATGGTGATGCCACAATGGCTTTGAAGCAGCGCCCCGGCGTCGTTTAAACCATCGCCTATCATCGCAACACGTGCCCCCGATAATTCGAGAGCTTTCACATATACGATTTTGTCTGAGGGCATTTGCCGAAAATGCAGCTCGGCATTTACTCCCAGTAACGCTTTCAATCGTTCAGCATCGTAATTATTGTCACCACTCAGTACCGCAATGGGTCCGCGCTGATGAATGGCCTTTATCGCTTCGTCTGCGCCCTTTCGCAAAGCAAATCGGAATTCAAAGTATCCGAGATGGACATCGTTGAGACATACATGAACAGCGGTTTCATTGTTGCCTGGGGAAGGACTATTGGTGCAGAAGGAATGGCTTCCAATTCGGATAACGCTATCGTCAAGCGTTCCTGAAAGTCCCTTTCCCGGTATTTCCTCAATTGTTGTGAAGGCGGTAAATTCTGCACATGATTTCAAGTGATGACTCAGCGCTTTGCTCAAAGGATGATTGGATTGGTTGGTCAGGCCTTTAATCAATCCAAGTTGCCATTGCGAAAGTTCCTGGCCATGGTAACTAATTTCCACTTCCTTCCCGGTGAGCGTGCCTGTTTTATCTAAAACGAAATGGTCGGATTCCGCGAGTCGGTCGATTGCGTCAGCATTTTTGAAGTACATGCCATTGCGGCTAAAAATGCGCAGCATCGTTCCTTGCGTGAACGTTGCGCTGAGCAACAGCGCGCATGGACAAGCAACAATAAGAACGGTTGTCAAGGCATCAAATGCGCGATTGCTATCGTAGGGTAGCCAATATAAAAACGCTCCCAGGGAAATGATTAATAGGACGAGGGTGAAATGTTGTGCAAGTTTATCGACCCAAGGACGCGTACTTTTCTTTTCGGTGTAGTGTTCCTTATTCCACAAATTCGTGAGGTAGCTTTGAGAAACTTCCTTGACGACTTCGCAGGCAGCAACAGCCCCTGTCAAGCGTCCACCGGCATAGATGATTTCCCCTTTTCGAACGGTTACCGCTTGCGATTCACCGGTTACAAAGCTGTAGTCGATGCGTGCCTCATTGCTGCGAAGAATACTATCAGCAGGAATGAGCTCTGATGATCGAGCGACAAGTGTATCGCCCGGTTTCAGTTTCGTAAGAGGAATGGTTGTTTCGATGTCATGAGAATCAACAACGGTGACGCTGATCGGGAAAAAGCTCGTGTAATCGCGGTCAAACTGAACACTATGGTGTGTGAGCTCTTGGAAGTATCGGCCGATGAGCATGAAAAAGATAATTCCCGTCATCGAGTCGAGATAACCATTGCCTGTTCCGGAGGTTATTTCATAAATGCTACGAATGAATGTGAGCAGTATGGAGAGTACTAGCGGAATATCTATGTTCAGATAGCGTGAAGTGATGCCGCGCCAAGCACTGACGAAAAATTCACCGCCGGCGAAGAATAGGGCAGGAAGAGAAAGTGCCAGGCTTAAGTAAGAAAATGTTTGTTGCAGAGAAGTGTCTCCTTGAGAGGCGATATGGAAATATTCAGGAAATGCCAGCATCATGATATTGCCAAAACAAAATCCGGCTACCGCAATACGATAGATGCGCATGCGTCCTGCGGGTTTTGCGGTTGCATCAAGGCTAGCTAAGCGGATATGAGGCTCATAACCAAGTGTGGTAAGCAACTCAACGATTTGTCTGAGGTTTGTGGAGGCGGGATTATAATCAATGCGTATGGTCTTATCCATAAAATTCACCCGTGACTCCTTCACTCCATTGTTGATGCGATAGAGATGTTCCAGCAGCCATACGCATGAACTGCAGTGCATCTGCGGCAGATCAAGTTGAACGATGGCATGCTCGGTGCTTTGAAATTGGAGCAGCTGATTAACGATGTCCGTATCATCGAGGTAGGCGAAGCGTTGACCGAAATCACGATGCTTGGGTTGAATGCGCTCGTTATCCTTGAAGTTGTAGTAGTTGCAGAGATTGTTGTCCTGTATGAGTTGGTAAACGGTCAGGCATCCGTCACAACAGAAGTTGTGATCATCGGCTTGAATCGTTTGTGTTGGGCACGGAAGTCCGCAGTGATAGCAACTCGAAAGGGCTGATGTTGTAGGGTTGTTCAACGTGGTGAGGTATAGCTTGACAAACGTGTGATTGAAATGAGCACGTACCGTTGAGTCTTCTCACAACATGAACTGAGGAATGTCAGTGATGAGGGCTTCTTTGTGTTGAAATTCTGCTTTTCGCGAAAACGGGTTCATTCAATCATGATTTCATCACCTTGTCGGTTGATGCACATCAAGCCTGCATGGAGCATGGCTCATGGTGTTGATAGGGCTGAATGTCGGAACATTGCCTCATCAAACATGTGAAACTAAAAACAAACTAAAGAGCATGAGAACGCACAACACCTCTATCGAAAGTTGTCTGGCATGTATGATAGCATGTGAGCGTTGCCTGTCCGACTGCATTGAGACGCAACGAGAAGATTGCGCTGAAATGTGTCGTGATTGTGCCGACATCTGTGCCTTAACAGCGCGGATGCAGGCAAGAAACTCCACCTTCAAGGCTGATATCAGTGCCTTGTGTGCAATGGTTTGCAGTGCATGCGCTCAGACGTGTGACGAGCATGCCATGCATCATGAAAGTTGCAGAATATGTGCTGAGGCTTGCCGCCAATGTGCAACAGTTTGCAACGTCGTGGCGGAAGAGTGTGTATGAGTGAACTCATCTATGAGAGGGGAGGAGGTGTGAACTTCCTCCCTTTCTCATTTTAGGTCTTTCATATTGATGGAAGATCAAGGTTGAGCTTCTTCTTCAGGATGATTGGCAGATTCCGTGATGTCGGAAAGAGGCCAATTCGTTGTGATGTTTTCGGTAATGTATTCTAACGTCGATTGCAAGGTGGAGCATGATTTCAGTGCTTCGGCCGCTTGCTCACCGATGGATTGATAAAATTCGTATTTATTACTGTAATCAATCGTTTTCTCATAGATGCCTTTGAGTTGAATGATCAGCCAGCTGATGGCTCCGGCGTGCTCTGTCAGGATCACGAGA
>JBKCDO010000173.1:0-6253 GCA_046304755.1 Flavobacteriales bacterium | reverse complement strand
ACGGAAAGACTATGCAGTTGCCTATGGCCAAAACACTACTGCGTGCCGGCAGCTTTCGCGATCAACTGCAACAGCTTGATCAATGGAAAGAAAATCTTCACGGTAGAAGAGAAAAGCTTAGCAACGAAATGACCGCTCTTCACCAAACACTCGCCGATCGCGCCACACACGATGCTAAGAACCATGAGGTGACGATGCTGTACGCTGATTCACTCGTTGAAGAACTTGCGGTGGCGCAGCAGTTTTGGCACACAAAAGTGAATGAATGGCTGATTCTTGAATCGCAATTATCCAAGGACATAAAGCCACTCAACGACTCACTGCACCACTGGGCTGACAGTCTTCAACAAGCCACTCGCAAATGAATTTGAAACATCTCATACTGCTCGTTTTTTTGGGGATATCCTCCTGTGCCATAGCGCAAGAGACGGATATGGAGCTTGCCGAATACTATTACAATCAAGGCATGTTTGAGCAGGCGAAGTTGTATTACGAGAAGATTTATAAGACCAATAAAACCGCCAAGGTGTTCAACAATTACCTCAACTCGCTCATCGAGTTGCGTGAATTTGAAGAAGCCGAAAAAATGGCGAAGAAGAAAATCAAGGATGACGGCAAAGACGGCGTTGGTTACGTGAAGCTCGGAGAACTTTATACGAAGTTCGACAAGCCTGATGAAGCCCGTGCACAATTCGAAGAAGCCATTAAACGCGTTGAACCTACACGCTCGAATATTCAGCGGTTGGCGAATGAATTTTCAATGATTAACCAGTTCGAATTTGCACTGCAGGTCTACGAGAAAGGTCGCACGCAATCCAAGGACGGTTACAACTTCACTTATGAAGTGGCCAATATGAAAGGCAATCTCGGCGACCATGCCGGCATGACGGAAGCTTTTCTGGATTTGATTGCCGAGGAGCCGCATTATATGCAAACCGTTCAGAACTCCTTCAACCGATTACTCAATCTGGATGAGAACAAGGAGAATGTGGACATGCTCAAAACAGCACTCTTGCGCCGTGCTCAGAAAACTCCGGAACAAACCATCTATGCGGAAATGCTTGTCTGGCTATTCATGCAGAAAAAAGATTTCGCCGGAGCGTTTGTTCAAGCAAGTGCTTTGGACAAAAGGCTTAATGAAGACGGAAGTCGTATGATGAACCTTGCCCGCTTGGCATCCAACAGCGACGATTTTTCTACAGCCAAAAAAGCCTATCAATATGTCGTTGAAAAAGGCCCGGCATCGAGCTTCTACATTCTGGCCCGCATCGAAAAATTACAAGTCATGCAGCAAGAAGTTTCCAAGCTACCGGGAGCCGACACGCTGTATGTTCAGCTGGATAAAGACTATGATGCTGCCCTTAATGAAATCGGTAGAAACGCGGAAACAGCCATTCTCATGAAAGAATTGGCGCACATCCGTGCCTTTCATTTGTATAAAACCACCGATGCTATTGCCCTGCTGCAAGAAGCTGTTGATCTTCCCGGGCTTCAACCCAAAGTGCAGGCTGTGTGTAAACTCGAATTAGGCGATGTGCATGTTTTCGAAGGCAATGTGTGGGAAGCTTCGCTGCTTTTTTCACAAGTTGAGCTCGATTTCAAAGATGATATTTTGGGTAACGACGCCAAATTCCGAAACGCACGTATCTCCTATTTCACGGGTGATTTCGAATGGGCGCAGGGGCAACTCGATGCACTGAAAGCTTCCACATCTAAGTTGATCTCCAATGATGCCATAGACCTTTCCCTGCTCATCACAGACAACTTCAACATGGACACCACCACCGCTCCCATGATGATGTATGCGCGCGCCGATTTACTCGCCTATCAAAATCGCTATGACGAATGCATGCTTACGCTCGACTCGATTTTGACAGAATACCCTTCCCATACGTTATCGGATGAAATCAAAATGCTCAAGGCCGGCATTTACATGAAACAGGGTAAATACGATTTGGCCAAGCAGCTCTACCAGAATATTATTGATTTGCATTTCGCCGATATTACGGCTGATGACGCGCTCTTCAAGCTGGCGGAAATGCACGAATACATCTATCACGACAATGCCCAAGCCATGGCGCTCTATGAGAAGCTTATCGCAGAGTTTCCGGGAAGTCTTTTCGTTGTTGAGGCACGCAAGCACTTCCGTGCTTTGAGAGGCGATGAGTTGAATTAAAAAACCCCGAAGTTTCCTCCGGGGTTGATTCATAAATCAAACCGTGTTGCCGCTCCATCAGCTCAGTTTACGACCGACTGAGGGCAACGCATGTTTTGACTAACCGCTGCACATTTCACATGCATCCGGATTGTCGAGCGAGCACGAAATTGCAGCTTGGTTGCGGGCAATTTCCTCTGCACTCATGCCGGATGTCACGGGCATCTCCATGGTTAGTTGTGCGGCTTGCGGCTGAACCATTGCGGGCTCCACTGCATACGCAGCAGCAGTCGCCTTGGCCATGGTAGTTTCAGCTTGGGCCGGAATAGTTTCTGTTTTGTATTTCTTGTCTACTGTAAACTTGATGGCATCCGTTGCAGCCTTTGTGCGCAAGTAGTACATACCGGTTTTCAAACCGCGTTCCCATGCGTAGAAGTGCATTGATGAAAGTTTACCGAAGTTAGGGTTCTCCATAAACACGTTGAGCGATTGGCTCTGACAGATGTAAGCACCACGGTCAGCAGCCATTTCGATAATAGCCTTCTGTGAAAGTTCCCAGGCCGTTTTGTACAACGCCTTGAGGTTGGCCGGAATCTCTTCAATCTGCTGCACTGAACCGTTGGCGGAAATCAACTTGTTTTTCAAGTCTTCATTCCATAGACCCAGATTCACCAAATCCTTCAAGAGGTGCTTATTCACGATGATATACTCACCGGCCAATACGCGACGTGTATAGATATTGCTCGTGTAAGGTTCGAAGCACTCGTTGTTTCCGAGAATCTGCGCCGTGCTTGCCGTTGGCATCGGAGCCAACAACAATGAATTACGCATACCGTGTTCCTTGATTTCTTCTTTCAAAACATCCCATTCCCAGCGACTTGTTGGATCTACGCTCCACATGTCGTATTGCAGAATGCCCTGGCTTGCCGGTGAACCGGGGAAGGTTTCGTATGGGCCATTCAACTTCGCCAAATCCTTGGAAGCCGTGCACGAAGCGTAGTAGATTGTTTCGAAAATCTCTTTATTCAATTGACGCGCTTCAGGACCATCAAATGGGAAGCGCATCATGATGAAAGCATCAGCCAAGCCCTGAACACCGATACCAATCGGACGGTGGCGCATGTTGCTCTTCTTGGTTTCCGGAACCGGGTAATAGTTGCCGTCGATAATCTTGTTGAGGTTCACCGTGAGCTGATACGCCACATCAAACAATTTGTGATGATCGAATTCACCGTTCTTCACGAATTTAGGTAACGCAATTGACCCCAGGTTACATACCGCAATTTCATCCGGAGCAGTGTACTCCATGATTTCGGTACACAAGTTCGAGCTCTTAATCGTGCCCAAATTCTTTTGATTGCTCTTGCTGTTCGCTGCGTCTTTGTAGAGCATATAAGGCGTACCCGTCTCAATTTGTGACTCGAGAATTTTGAACCACAAATCTTGTGCTTTGATCGTCTGACGGCCCTTGCCTTGTGCTTCGTACTGCGTGTAGAGCGCTTCAAAATCATCACCCCACGTATCAGACAACCCGGGGCATTCGTTTGGACACATCAACGTCCATTCGCCATCCTCTTTCACACGCTTCATGAACAAATCCGGAATCCACAATGCATAGAACAAGTCGCGTGCGCGGGCTTCTTCCTTACCGTGATTCTTTTTTAGATCCAGAAAATCATATACATCGGCGTGCCATGGCTCAAGGTAAATAGCGAATGAGCCTTTGCGCTTTCCTCCGCCCTGATCCACGTAACGAGCCGTATCGTTGAACACTTTCAACATCGGAACGATACCATTGCTGGTGCCGTTAGTGCCTTTGATGTAAGAACCCTTTGCACGCACGTTGTGGATGCTCAGACCAATACCACCGGCGCTCTGTGAAATGAGCGCTGTTTGCTTGAGTGTGTTGTAAATACCTTCGATGCTATCGCTTTGCATTTGCAACAGGAAGCAAGAACTCATCTGAGGCTTCGGGGTACCTGCATTGAACAACGTAGGTGTAGCGTGCGTAAACCACCCCTCGCTAAGCATGTTGTACGTCTTGATAGCCTCTGTGATGTCTTCTTTGTGAATACCCACTGCTACACGCATGAACAACTGCTGAGGACGCTCGGCCACCTTGCCGTTAGTCTTCAACAGGTATGAACGCTCGAGCGTTTTAAATCCGAAATAATCGAAATTGAAATCGCGGTCATAGATAATCGTGCTGTCCAGAATGGGTGCATTGTCGATGATGATTTTGTACACATCATCAGCAATCAAACCGGCATTGGCGCCTGTTTTAGGATCCACGTAGTAATAGAGATCCGTCATCACCTGACTAAACGACTTCTTGGTGTTCTTGTGCAGGTTACTCACGGCAATACGCGATGCAAGCAGTGCGTAATCCGGGTGCGTAGCCGTATTAGTGGCCGCAATCTCTGCCGCAAGATTATCGAGCTCGCTGGTGGTTACTCCATCGTACACACCTTCAATCACTTTCATGGCTACTTTGACAGAATCCACAATTGGATTCAATCCGTAGCACAACTTCCCGATGCGGGCCGTGATCTTATCAAACTTGACTGTCTCTTTGTGACCGTCTCTTTTTACAACGAACATAGTGCGTGTTTTTTTTGGTTGTAGTTGTCAGGGACATTCCAATTTTACTTGTCGGCTCCCTTACCGCCAAGCACTCACTTTGGGTGAGCTGGTCAATTTCACAAACAACCTGTTTGCGAAACACTCGCTGAATCAGGCGATTGGCAACACAGTCACCAACCATGATTCCGCAGTGCAATAAACGTGTTTAGGTATCGAATTCTCAAAAAAACGTCGGGCGTTGTTTTTAAGAATCCCGGTGTAATTATTCACATCGATAAAATGTGAAAACTTATTTTGTCGGCGCCGAATTTTTTACTTACGGCGCCTCTATCGTTCATTAAAAATCCTCATCCAAGGAGAACGTCTGCTTGTCTTTGTCAGCCATCACGCCCGCCTTCTGATAATCCCCCACACGCTTCTCGAAGAAATTGGTTTTCCCTTGAAGCGAAATCATTTCCATGAAGTCAAATGGGTTGCTCTTGTTGTACACGCGATCATTACCCAACTCCATCAATAAACGGTCGGCAACAAACTCAATGTACTGCGCCATCAGATCGCTGTTCATACCAATGAGTTTTACCGGCAATGCATCAATGATGAACTCCTTCTCAATCTCCACAGCATTCGTGATAATCTCAGCAATACGCTGCTTTGGAAGTTTATTGATGATGTGCTTGTTGTACAACAGGCAAGCAAAATCACAGTGCAAACCTTCATCACGGCTGATCAACTCATTGGAGAATGTCAAGCCCGGCATCAAACC
The DNA here is from genome assembly GCA_046304755.1 of Flavobacteriales bacterium. Lineage (GTDB taxonomy): Bacteria > Bacteroidota > Bacteroidia > Flavobacteriales_D > Sanyastnellaceae > JAIBBG01. The sequence goes on along the minus strand of JBKCDO010000173.1, from coordinate 752 downwards.
GCGCTTCTTCAACCAGAAGATGCTGCAGAATGAACCACTGAAGAAAATGCCTTCCACAGCTGCAATTGCCACAAGGCGCTCAGCAAAAGATCCATTCTTAATCCAACGCAACGCCCAGTCAGCCTTCTTGCGAACGCAATCCAATGTATCGATAGCTTTGAAAAGATGGTTCTTGTCCTTCGTATCCTTGATGTATGTATCAATCAACAACGAGTACGTTTCGCTGTGGATGTTCTCCATCATGATTTGGAAGCCGTAGAAAAACTTCGCTTCCGTATACTGCACTTCACGCACAAAATTCTCAGCCAGATTCTCATTCACGATTCCGTCGCTGGCCGCGAAGAAGGCCAGAACATGCTTGATGAAATGGCGCTCATCATTATTGAGTTTGGTATTCCAATCCACCAAATCCGCTTCGAGATCGATCTCCTCTGCCGTCCAGAAATTCGCCTGGCTTTTCTTGTAGAAATGCCAGATGTCGTGGTGGACAATCGGGAATAAAACAAATCGATCCGGATTCTCGCGCAGAATCGGCTCATCAGTGTGTAAAGTCATTTGGTCTTGCAATGAAAGTTCAGCCACAGATTCCATATTGGGGGCAAATTGGTCGGTTAACGTTAAAAAGGTAAATTACTTCAGCAATCTTTCCCTTGGAATCTCAGTCAGTTAGGCTGTCCTACACTCCTCCGGTTCGATGTTGCCAAAGGTTACCCAAAATTGCCGCGAACGCAAAAGGAAACAATTGACAACCG
>JBKCDO010000172.1:0-8940 GCA_046304755.1 Flavobacteriales bacterium | reverse complement strand
AAGTACTCTCATCCGGCACATGCCTTGCGCCTGGGCATGCATCCAACCGATGCGGGTGGTGGAAAAGGAACGGTTTCCATCGAGAATTGGGATGCTTCCGGAGCTCGTGTGATTGACAACACTGTTTCCAATTCCAAGTTTCATTCTAAGACTTCCAATTTCGTGCATGTATCTGTCTGGCGCCAGAAGCAGCGTCTGCGTGTCTATTTCAATGATGAAAAAGTGCTCGATATACCCAGAGCATTTGATGGTTCCGTGAAGTACAATGCCATTAGTTTTGGTTATGGTGGTGGTGGTAATACTGAAGATAAATACCTGCTGGGAAACATACGTCTGGCAGTAGGTGCACCCGATACGCGCAGTAAGCTTGTAACCGAAGGAAAGCTCGTTACCCGCGGAATTCTGTTTGACAAGGGAAGTGATAAAATCAAACCCGAGAGCTACGGAACACTCAAGGATATTGCCGGTGTTCTTACTGAGTATGCTGACATTAAAGTGACGATTATTGGCCATACCGATAGTGATGGTGATGATGCTTCCAATCTTGAGTTATCGAAGAAAAGGGCCGCAGCCGTAAAGGATGCGCTTTCGAAAGAGTTTGCTATTGATGCTTCACGCATGGAAACGGACGGGAAAGGGGAGACTCAGCCTTCCGACAAGAATGACACAGAGGTTGGAAAAGCCAACAACCGACGTGTTGAATTTGTGAAGCGTTAGTCGGTCATTGGTGATGAGCAAGTTTGGGGCAACTTCCATTGCTGTGAATTGAACGCAGCTGAATTCTCTGCTTAACTTGCCGCCAAAACCAACCTGTTTATGAAACTGCGTTTTCTGGCAGCACTGCTGCTCATCGCACATTGTTCTCTGGCCAAAGAGGGCATGTGGATCCCATCGTTGTTGAATGTCGTGTACAGTGATATGCAATCGCAAGGATTGCAGTTGACCGCTGAGGATCTCTACGACGCCAACGGCTCAAGCTTGAAGGATGCCATTGTACTGTTTGGCGGCGGCTGCACCGGTGAAATTGTGAGCAACGATGGGTTGCTCTTCACCAATCACCACTGCGGGTTTGATTATATCCAATTCCATTCATCACTTAAGAATGATTACTTGAAAGATGGCTTTTGGGCCAAAAGCAGGGCCGACGAACTGCGCTGCGACGGACTCAGTGTAGTGTTTGTGGTCCGCATGGATGATGTTACAGAGGCCATGAGAAAGGGCATTACTTCAACCATGTCCCCTGCTGAAGTGGACGCCATCCTGCAGAAAAATAAAAAGGCATTGGAAGAGCAGTATAAAAAGGAGAATCCTGCGCTAGGCCTTCAACTCAAGTCATTCAATTATGGCAACCAGTGCCTGGCAATTCTCACCAAAACGTATAATGATGTGCGACTAGTGGGAGCGCCACCAAGCGAAATCGGCAAGTTCGGCGGGGATACCGACAATTGGGTCTGGCCGCGACACACGGGTGATTTCAGTGTGTTTCGTATTTATGCCGATGCGAAGAATGAGCCGGCCAAATACAGCGCGTCCAATGTGCCTTTCAAACCTGCACATCATTTACCCATCAATATCGGTGGTGTGAAGGAAGGTGACTTCAGCATGGTGTATGGCTTTCCGGGCCGCACCGAACACTTGCTCACGAGCTATGCCGTGGAGTTCATAACCAACAAACTCAATCCTATGCGCATTGATATGCGCGATCAGACCATCGCTGTGCTTGAAGGACGTATGCGCGCCAGTGATGAAATCCGCATTAAATATGCAGCCAAGCAGAGTGATGTAGCCAACGCCTGGAAAAAATGGAAGGGACAGCAAATCGGACTCACCAATTTCCGGGCACTCGAGCAGAAACGCAAGTTTGAAGAAGATTACAGGGCTCAATGTGCCAAGCCGGAATTTCGCTCTTATGAAGCGGTATTATCCAACTTAGAATCACTCTATGCGCGGGCCAATAGTTTGAATTTCGAAGCCCAGCGGTTTGTAGAGTATATGTATTACGGCCCCGAACTCTTCAACTTCAGTTATCGCTTTCATGATTTAGTTGCCAACTTCGATACGCTCAAGGCACAAGGCAAGTTGACCTCTACGATTGAAGACCTCAAGCTGGGCGCACGCGCTTTCTACAAGGATTTCGATCTGGCAACTGAAATGGCCATCTATGGCCGATTAGAGCCACTGTATGATGGGAAGTATGCTGTTCGTGGCGTGGCCGATAAGATTGAAAAAGTAAATGAAGAGGCCTACCGAAACTTCTATTTGAAGAGTGTTTTTGCTGACTCCACTATATTGTTCAAACTGCTCGACAATCCGGGTAAAGGCATGCTCAAGAAAATGGAAAGAGATTACTTCTATTCACATGCAGCCGTTATGTTCGACGACTACAATGCACGCATTCGCCCTGAACTGGTCGACCTTAATAAGCAGATTGATTTCTGGATGCAGAAATACACCGAAGGCATGATGAAGATGTTTCCCGGAAACTATTGGGCAGATGCCAACAGCACTTTGCGCATTTCTTACGGAAAAGTAGATGGCAGCTTCCCGCGTGATGGCGAGCATTACACGCCTCACACAACCGCCGATGGTATTCTACAGAAATATTATACCGGCCATCCGGATTTTGCTATCAGTCCCAAGCTTAAGTCATTGTTGGAGGCACGCAATTACGGTGATTATGGTTCGGGTGGCGAATTGAATGTCTGTTATACCGGCAGCAATCACACAACAGGCGGCAATAGCGGTTCGCCGGCGCTGAATGCCAAAGGTGAATTGACCGGAATCAACTTTGACCGCTCGTGGGAGAGTACCATGAGTGACATCATGTATAATCCGGAAATCTGCCGTAACATCATGGTGGATATCCGCTATGTGCTGTGGGTGATAGACGTATACGCGGATGCGGATTATTTGCTGAAAGAAATGACTTTGGTGAAATAAAGCAATATGGATTCCCAAATTTCCAAGCAACTGTCGCGCATGCGCTACGATCTCGAGCGCCGTTATGGTGTGACGCGTCTGGGGTGTTTCGATTGTTATATTGATCATCGCCACAATCGCCTGTGTGATATCAATGTGTACGTTGAATTAGCGAAGCCATTGGGATGGAAGTTTTTCGAATTAAAAGAACACCTTGAAGAAAAGCTGGGTGTTCATATCGATATCCTCACGCCACGAGGAATTAAGCCGGCATTAAAGGATGAGATCATGTCGGCAATTCACTTTGTATGAACGGGACTTCAGCGCGATATGACTTTTTCCTGGACTCCATGCTCATGGCTATGAAGAAGATTCGCGCCTACACGGCGGAGTTCAAGACGTATCACGATTTCACTCAGGATCAGCTGGTCAAGGACGCCGTCATTCGCAATTTCGAAATCATGGGAGAGAGTGTCAAGCACATTCCCTTTAATTTTCAGCGCAGGCACAAGCAGCTGCCCTGGAATCACATCATGGCCTTGCGCAACTTCATCGTGCATGAGTTTTTTGATGTGGATGATGAAGTGCTCTGGGAAATCATTCAGACCGACCTTTCCCGAAACATTGCTGATTTGGAGGAGATAATAGCCCGCCGTTAGGTATTGGGATTTTGAATCGTATAACCATCCGGATAAGACTTCAATTTTCTTTTCGACCGATGATAAGGCTTTCGCCGCGTTGGTAAAAGTAGCAGTGCGAATTGGCGAAACTTCAAAGCGCTCTTAGTAATCAATCGGGCAGCACGCGAGGGTTTGGGAAATCCGAGGGCCTGTATAAAGGAATCTTCAAATAAACTCAGCACAAACGGCTGCAAATAGGGATGGACCATTCGTGGAAAAAACCAACCCAGCAATAAGCTCAACGTTGCCTGACTCACGCGGGTATTGCTTTCTGCGAGGCGGAATCGTTCAGCTTCATAGTGTAGAGACCATGCTTCAAGTTCTTCGGCCGTTTCGGGTATTGATTTTATGCCCATGGCCATGCCGATTTCACGCCATACCAAAAACCCGGCGCGCAATTCATGGGCATGAAGTTGTCGTCTTCCAAATCGCTCTACCCATCGTCTAGGTTCAAAGATGAACGTGCTCAATACGTACAGATAGTCATCATTTTGAATCGGGAAATGGCTATGCACAAAATTCATGCGTTCCAATGCAGCGCGTCCTCGTGGGTCGTTCAAGCCAAATTCAATGATATAGTTGAGCAGGATATCGGTGTCGTCGTAGCGTCGTTGAGTCTGGCGTTCAAATTTTCCGGAATGGTGCAGAATGCCGGAAATCATCGGCGAGGCGAACGTTTTGAAAAGGGCTAGTTCCAGTGCCCGTGCATAATCCCAGGGGTAATCATAAAAAGAGCTTAGCCTAACAATTTCCCAGTGATCCTTCTCCGGATTTAATGCCGCAATTCGTTTCAACACACAGGAGCGCCAGGGATTCATGGAAAAGATTATTCTGTTGTCATGAGTGTGTGTGATGTTGCGCTGAGTCGTTTGCCCATAATCTGCAAGAGGTTAATGGCTATTTCCGGCGCATCATGCAGCGCTGACATGAAGTCGTTGGCCTGAATAAAGTAGGCTGCTGTGGATTCTTGAGCAACGACATTGGCAGTGGCGTGAATTCCACAGATGCATGAAAGTTCTCCAACCACGTCATATGCTCCGAGCTGTGATATGACTTTGTTATTTTCGCCCGAAACAGCTACGCTTCCGGATTTAATTACCCAAATACCGCTTGATGCTGCTCCTTGATGGATGAGAACATCTCCTTGGGCAAATTGCATTGTTTTAACATGTTTGCATAGTTGATAAAGAAACTCACTTTGCATCGAAGAGAAAATGGGCGAGTCCTTCAAGAAAAGTACCGCTTCAACAATGGGTTCTTCGCTAATGGTTCCTCCCAATTGCGAAATGATTCCTTTGGCCAGATAAGCAAGCCATGGATTAGTGTCTTCAGACATGGCCTGAAGCAAGGGTTGAGGAAGTGTTTCCTGTGTTTTTTCCATTGGATTGAGATTTCGGTAATGATTGCGTTCCATCTCGATGGTGGATTTGAGAAGCAAGAATCCGTGCACTGCTGAATGACTGAGCCAATGATCCAGTTCTTGGAGGCGCTCGTTTATGGCCTTTTTGCGCAGTTTCAGCAAGGGTTTCACCCGCTGTTTTGGCGTGCGTGAGTTGATGCGTGACTCAACAATCAATTTGGTGTTCGCACTTGATCGCTGCTTGAAGTACTCCAGAAGAGCATTGAATTGTGCGGAGGTGCCGTATTCGCAGATGTGATTGGTCCACTGACGTGCTCCTCGGAAATTATCCTTCCTAAGAAGTTCTTCCAAAATCAGTACACTTCCTGCGCCGGCAAAGGCCAGCTCAGCCATGAGCAAGTGGCTTACAAGAGAATTGTGATGAAGAGAGTTGAGCAAAACCGAAAAAAAATTCTCCTGCGTAACGTCCTTACCGGATTGCCATTTTCGGATTGCGCGATGCGCAAAAAATGGATTAATTGAAATGGTTTTAATAGCGTGTGACCAGCGAAGTGCAGCGTGGTCAATCAGCCTTGCCAAGGCACTTGATTCTTGAGGCGTGTTAGTATGAATGAGAAGTGCGGTGCGTCGCCAAGCCTGGTCCCTTGAAGCCATTAATACACGCAACGAAAGTGGCTTAGATACCTTAACTCCCCATCGATTAAATACTCCTAGTATCGGATGAAAGCGGTTCAGTACCTCATCTTGAATGTGCGTAATACTGCGCCACCCGACGTGGTTAATTTGAAGGTAGTCACGGTAACGTTCTGCTAATCCGCGATGCTCAAAGGATTGTGTTAACCCGGGATTGGCATTCAGTTCTGAATCTCCTTGAGCTACACAGGCACCCAGCGTGCAGAATGCCAAATCGTAGTTGATGTGCGCATTCATTCCAAGGAACATGCATTGCAGCACATTGAGTTTCCCTTGTTCCATGAGTTCAAGCGCTTCTCTCCAGGTGTTGCACAGATTGGGTGATTTTTCATCCCATAAGCGCATTTGATGCATATATATCTCAACAAATCGGCAGCACATGTCGGTAGCCCATTGCTGATCTGTAAATGAACCACTGATGAGATTTTGATAAACGTGCTTTGAAAAAGTGAGATAAGTTAGTTGAAATACTGCACGTGGATCCTTGCGATTGGAAAGGCGTTCCAGTTGTTGCTCCATTTGATCAATAAGCCCGGAGAAATAAGCATGCGAATACCCACCCTCAGGAGGTGATTGCAACCCGATAATTCCGTCATAATGAAAGTTCCGATTTTGGTTCATCTGTAACTGTGGCAAGGTAAAAAGGAATATCCCGAAACCCATAATTCCTGCTAACTCATGTCGTAGTATGGATAGCCGCCTTAACTTTCCACAACAATTATAAATCGACACTTGCCGGAAAACACACGCGATATTGCTACTCGACTACTGAAGGTAAGTTTACAATCGGTGCGTATAGTCGTGATGGTCTTTGTCTATGGCCTACTATGCTACGGATTGTTTGCAGCGATTAGCGCACTAATTCCCGTTCAGGCTGAGGCAGTCGCGAACAAGGAAACGTTGACTTATGACGTTTACTTATTGAAGTCCGGACCACACACTGATTTTTTTGTGAAAGCAAAAACGGATGTGCACGATTGGACCTTCGATTTTCCATACGCCAACAATGCAGATCCTGATACATCCCTACCGTGGCTGGCGATAGGGTGGGGCGATAAGGGTTTTTATCTGAATACACCTACCTGGGCGGATTTGACGGTGAGCACTGCCGTATCGGCCGCTACAGGCCTGGGAACTGCAGGTGTCCATGCAACCTATTATTATACTGTTCCTGAAGATCGTCCCATCGTGCAATTACAGTTGACCGAAAACCAATACCGTCGTTTGTGCACTTACATCACCCGCACCCTCATGGCCGACGAAAATGGCCGGCGCATTATGCTAGAGCCGCTCAAGCCAGGTGTGAACTATGAGCACGATCGTTATTATGACGCGCATGGAACCTATAGCATGGTTCACACCTGCAATACATGGATTAATAATGGATTAAAAATTTCGGGCCAACGCGCGTGCTTGTGGACCGGATTTGCCGAAGGAATCTTTTATCAATATGGTCAGTAAATACATCCTCACATCGCTGCTATTTCTTGTTATCTGTTCCATGAGCGCGCAGAAGCGGTATCTCGTTTTTGCCAACGGTTACAGAGGCATGCACCTGGATACCATGACGACCTCCAACGAGATTTACACGGTTTCGCCCGCGGGAGGGATGTCGCCCGCAGGGTATTGGTTTGATATTGACGATACGCTTATCAGTCGATTTCAACCGTGCACACCGCTCTACATTGATGGTCATCATCCCGTGTCCACTTCGATGCATCTCACCAAAGGACGTAGTTTTTGGTCGTGGTTCGTAACTAGGTTCGGATGGTTAGGACATAGCAATTGGGGTTTTAATGACGAACCCAATGAAGAAGGTTTTCAGATTCGATACGACAATGGAAAGCGCTGCGGTGAACGGTTCTTAGGAGATTATATCTATTCGTATATACCCGATACGCTTGATGTTGTTTGCCACAGCATGGGCTATGCGTACGCTCTGGGTTTTCTTGAAGTTGTAAAGCGGCAGGTTGTGCTCGGGAAAATCCTCATCATGGCGCCCGAAAGCCCCGGGGTGAGGGGCATGGACTGGAATAAGTTTCAAGAGGTATGGCAATATGGTAGCGACCGCTTTGAGAAGGGGGCTGATGTCACCTGCCGGCAAGACGGAATTGCTCCGCAATGTGCAGTTGCCGAAATTGATCGTTTAGATCCTCAAAAAGGAGGCAGATTGTTCATCCCCAAAGGAGCCAAAAAGGGCTTCATTCGCAGTCATCACTTGAGTTACTGGCATTGGTTTTATGACATCAAAAAGGGCGACCGTGGCTGGTTTGGTCGATAATTCGAATGAGGTATCTTTGATTTTCAATCCATGATCGACTTCGCGCAATACTTCAAAGGCCAGTCTTCTGCCGAATCTTCCAAACTCAATGATCTGCTTCGACAGGTTAAAGTTGTTCAGGTGAAGAAGGGCGAGTTACTTCAGCGCAATGGTGATGATTTGAAGCACGCCTATTTTGTTCGAAAGGGTTTATTGCGAAGTTTTACTGTTGATGAAAAAGGGAAGGAGCACGTTTTCATGTTTGCACCTGAAGGTTGGATAATTTCAGACATTCAGTCCAGCACAATGCAGCAACCTGCCGAATTATCCATTGATGCGCTTGAGGATTCGGAAATCGAAGTTATTCAGGCCGATGTTTTTGAGCAACTGGTCAACAAGCACATGGTCGGCCATCCGGATTTTGCAGGTATAGAGCTTACGCGCTTGCTGCGGCGAATTGCAGTGTTGCAAAAACGCGTGCTTCTTTTGTTGAGTGCCACTGCAGCAGAGCGCTACTTAGAGTTCATCGCAACCTATCCTAATCTGCAACAGCGCGTCTCTCAGCGGTTGATTGCTTCTTATTTGGGTATAACACCCGAAGCCTTGAGCCGCATTCGGGTAGAGTTGCTCAAATCGGAACGTAGTAGCGCAGAGTAGCCCTCAGAAGGCACTGGTCAAAATTGCTTATTGGCAAGCTGAAACTACTATATTTGCCCAAATTAACCACGTCGATATGTGGAAGGAAACTGATAATAAACTGGTTCGGGAATTCCGATTTAAGGATTTCCAGGAGGCATTCACGTTTATGACACGTGTAGCTTTCATTAGCGAGAAGATGGGTCACCATCCTGCATGGTTCAACGTATACAATTATGTACGGATTGAGCTGAGCACGCACGATGCCGGGGATATCATTACCGATCGCGACCGCAGACTGGCACTGGCAATTGACGAGATTTTACAATAACAGCGAATTGAAACACTAGTTCGGCCGGTAGAAAACGATTTTACCGCTTGCCGAACAACGA
>JBKCDO010000171.1:0-2465 GCA_046304755.1 Flavobacteriales bacterium | reverse complement strand
AAGGCATGATGTGCGCAGAAGGGTGTGGCGGGAAAATCCAGCAGGATTTGCAAGCGCTGGCGGGTGTTGTCAACACGGAACTTGAATTTGAAGAGCAGCGTCCGGAGAATATCGTGAAGGTAGAATTCGACCCCGCGGCGCTCAATGAACAACAGTTGATTCAATGCGTGCAAGGCATTGCGGATGGTAAATACCGTGTGGTGTCTGTAGAAGTGTTGCATTATCACGGACTGCAGTCACGCCGAAATGGTGCAGCGGTATAATCACCTCCGATGAATTTACAATCTATCGCCCGCAAGCTTGCCACGGTTTCGCTGGTGCTGACTTTCGTGGTAATTGTTGCCGGAAGTATAGTGCGCATGACGGGCAGCGGAATGGGCTGTCCGGATTGGCCCAAGTGTTTCGGGTATTACATCCCGCCAACAGATGTTTCCACCTTATCTTATCAAACAGGAAGAGCTTATGGCGAGGGTCAGATGGTATTGCATCACGACACGCTATGGGTTGCGCAATCAGCCGTAACGGCGGTTGATGCATTTGATCGCGCGCAATGGTACAAATATCCCAAGCACGACTATGCGATTTTCAATGTGTGGCATACGTGGATCGAGTATATCAATCGATTGGCTACGGTTGTGTATGGGTTGCCATTAGTGTTGTTGGCGGTGGTTTCAACGCTGATTTTTTTCAAACGAAAAGGCGCCTCGCTTATGTTGCTCAGTTTCGGAGCCCTATTCATGGTTGGCTTTGAAGCTTGGCTTGGAAAGTTGGTGGTGGATGGTAATCTGATTGAACATTCAATTACCTATCACATGCTGGGCAGTTTGGGATTGGTGGTGCTGCTGAGCATTATGGTGTTTCGCATGAGTGAAACACGTGTTGAATTCAGCGGTGTTTCTGCACGCGTAAAACGCTTGACATTCTTAATGATGCTGCTTGTTTTTGTTCAGATTATTCTGGGAACACAAGTGCGTGAGCACGTGGATGTGATTGCGAAAGCGACAGCAAATCGTCATGAATGGGTCGACCAACTTCCCGGAATTTTTCTTGTGCACCGAAGCTTCTCCATTCTCTTGGTAATCGTTGCAATATTGATCTATCGCGGCTCCCGGCGTTTCAATGTTCCCGCTCAATTGAAGTTGATGTTGGGTGTGATTGGACTGGAAATCCTTACGGGTGTTGTGCTGGCTTATCTCGGAATGCCTGCACCTGCGCAACCGCTGCACATTCTGTTGGGGGTTTTGTGCTTTGCATTTGCGCTTTTTGCGTGGATGCGTATACAGTTTACGACTTCTTCTTAACCAGATTGATACGCAGAGAGAACACGTTGCTGTAGAGCACGTCGCTCACATTGCCGATGTCTGAAAGGGCGTAATCAATTTGCAGGTTGCGAATTTTCAACCCAAGTCCCATGTTGGGTTGAACGGTCCAGCCGGCCTCATCGCCGAAAGGATTAACGCGCTGGGCATTGCCTACACCGGCCCGCAGAAATATGATCTTGTTGTAGACCAATTCGAACCCAATAGTTGGATCGATGCTCACAGGCTTGGCGCTGATGAGCACATTGCGCTTACCGTCGGTTGTGAGTGTGGCGTTGGCCTCAGCCAGTAAGGTGAATTTTTTAAAATCAAATGAACGGCCGGCTCCGGCCACCACGCGTGGAAGCGTGACCTCAAGTCCATTGGTGGGGATTTCGTTGCCGGTGGCTTCAAACACTTCTTTGGTGCGATCGCTGAGCGAATAGGACCAGGCATTGAATGTTGAAGTGATATCTTTTGCTACGGCGCCGAAGTGCCACGGACCGCGATCGTATTGTGCACCGGCATCGATTCCAAAGCCCCAAGCTTGCGCGAAATCTCCGATGTGACGGTAGATGATTTTGGCGTTGACGCCCCAGCGAAAACCTTCGCCACGACTGTTCGCGTCGATTACCGTTTGATTGGTTTGTGTGGTAATACTGCGGCCGGGCAGACCTTTCCGACCATAGGAAAGAATGAACGCATAATCGACCGCGCTGAATTTGGTGATGCGATCATAGTCGATGTTGCCGCCGGCATCAATCAATTCGGTAGTGTTTGGAATGTCATCCACACCAAAGCGAATCACTGAGAACGCAGCAGAACTATTCTCATCAATGGCCCGTCCTACCGATGCATAGTCATATTTGGCAATACCGGCGAAATATTCGGAGTGCATGGCAGCGACTTGCAGTCGTCTGGAAAGGCCGTTGATTCCGGCGGGATTCCAGTACCCCGAGGTGACATCATTGATCGTGGCCACCTGCGATCCGGACATACCGAGTCCGCGAGCGCCAACGCCAATGGTGAGAAATTCGTTAGAATATTTGGGTGTCAGGTCTGAGGATGATTGGGCAATCATCCACTGAGAAAAGAATATACCGGTGAGCGATAGGATTAGCTGTTGGAAGCGCAAGTGCATTCGGGGTTGATGGATAGGGTTCAAAA
>JBKCDO010000170.1:0-23282 GCA_046304755.1 Flavobacteriales bacterium | reverse complement strand
CTATTGAGTATGATGCGCGAATTGATGCGAACCTAACGAAATTCTATGTAATTGACGGCGAGGGTAAATCTTGTTATGTGCACCTGCGTGATAAGCAAGGTAAGCCAATGGGACTTGAGATGAGTGAGAATGTCACCCTCGAAGGTAAAATGGGCAACGATGGCGTGTTCTATGCTTCGCACATGCTCATGAAGTGCCCGAGTAAGTACAACGATCAAAAGCACTCGCTTTCAGCGGAAAACTGATTTACGGGTTCGGATAGAACCCTGTTTTTAATTCACATTATGGAAGAAATTCAATACCTCAACGAAAACATTTGGCCCGGAATCCTGGGCAATTTTTTTGTCGTTCTGAGTTTTGTGGCGGCATTTTTTACAGCCGCTGCTTATTACCTGGCCACCAAACATGAAGGACTCGAAAATCCCTGGATGAAGACCGCGCGCATTGGATTTTATGCGCATGCAGTAGGGGTTTTCGGTGTGATTGGTACCCTGTTCTACATCCTGTTCAACCATTTGTACGAATACAAATACGCCTGGGATCACTTGAATAACGCCATGCCGATGAAGTACGTCTTCAGTTGCATGTGGGAAGGGCAGGAAGGAAGTTTCTTGCTGTGGACGTTCTGGCATGTGGTGATTGGATTGTTCTTATTGCGCACATCCAAATCATGGGAGCCGTGGGTGATGAGCATACTGGCGCTTGTTCAGTTTTTTCTGGCGAGCATGCTCATGGGCGTTTACTTCGGCGAGTTTCAGTTTGGAAGTAACCCGTTCTTATTGCTGAGAGAGCACCCCATGAACATTGGGTTGCCCTGGACGCTGCGTCCCGATTACCTGTCGTTGCAGCCTTTTATGGATGGTAAAGGATTGAATCCACTGTTGCAGAATTACTGGATGACGATTCATCCACCAACGCTTTTCCTTGGATTTGCGTCTACCATCATTCCGTTTGCTTATGCGATTGCGGGCTTGTGGCGCCGCGATTTTCAAGGCTGGATGAAGCCGGCGATTCCCTACGCATTTTTTGGTGTCATGATCTTGGGGACCGGCATTCTGATGGGAGGAGCCTGGGCGTATGAAGCGCTTGGTTTTGGAGGGTTCTGGGCATGGGATCCGGTAGAGAATGCGTCGCTGGTGCCTTGGTTGTTGCTTGTAGCCGGAGCGCACTTGTTGGTCATCAACCAACGCAAGGGCACCAGCGTTTATGCTTCACTGTTGCTCAACATCAGCGCGTTCATTTTCGTATTGTATTCGACCTTCCTCACACGCAGCGGTGTGTTGGGAGATAGTAGCGTTCACTCTTTTGTGGACAGCGGAATTCTAGCGCAGCTCATGGTGTACTTGCTTTTCTTCACGGCATGGAGCACTTACCTTATGGTGCCCAATCGCCGCTGGCAAATGGGTTATGCTGCGTTGTGCGCGGTGTTGTTCTTGTTGGCCTTGGGCAATTTGATGACCGCACCGGAGGTGGCTGCCGCAGACCAGGAGAAATTGTTGCCCGGAGAAGGAACATGGGTGCCTGCCTTGTCGTTGATTTTCCTGGTAGCTTCATTGGTTATGCTCATTGTTGGTTACCGTAAGCATTTCCGCGTGCCGCAAGAAGAGGAAGAAGAGTTATGGAGTCGAGAGTTCTGGATGTTTATCGGGGCATTGATTCTTATACTGTCTTCACTGCACATCACGGTAGTGACATCCGTGAATGTGGGTAATATTCTATTAGCTCCTTTTGAGGGGATGTTCACGTCGCTGCATCAGTCAACGGATTGGGAGGTGTTCAAGCGTTTGGCTGACCACCAGTTTTCGGCGCCTGCTGACAAAGAACGTTTTGATGTCTATCACCGCATTCAGGTGCCGTTGGCGTTCTTGCTCTTTATTATAGTTGCGATTGGTCAATACTTGAAGTATAAGAAAACAGAGTTTAAGAAATTCGCCGGCAGCATTGCCTTGAGTTTGATTGTTTCAATTGTGCTCACGGCGCTGATAGGCTGGGCTGTTGAGGTGGAGGCCGCTGAGCTGTCTCTTATATTGCTGGTGTGGGCATGTGTATTTGCCATGGTGGCCAATGCCGATTATGCGTGGCGTGTCATCAAGGGTAAGTTCGATTTGATGGGAGCAAGTGTAGCGCACTTAGGTTTTGCGATGGTGATTCTGGGCGCGGTGATTAGCACCTGGCAGAGCCATTTCATCTCGCGCAATCAGCGGGGCAATATCAGCGAGCTCAATGAGGAGTTCAAGAACAATGAAGACATGATGATCTTTATGGGCGACACTTTGCCCATGGGGGATTACTTCGTGCATTACAAGGAGAAGGCGAAACGTGGGGAGCGTGTGTATTGTACGGTGGAGTATTTCGAGAAATTACCCAAAACCTATTCGGAAGGTGAATATGTACAAGTGTTTGGACAGGCCTTCCGCGCGAAGAAATCGCACGTTGCATCCGAGAGTTTTTTGGCGGATGCTACCGAAGATAGTTTGTGGACGGAAGTAACGCCTGCTGAAGTGGATGCGCATAGTGCCGAAGATCTCGCGTTGTGGACGCCCGGCACACCCGGCGAGCGCTTGTTCGTGTTGGAGCCCAGTGTGCTGATGTCGCCCAAGGGCAACAGCCGCGAGCCGAGCACGAAGCATTTTTTGAGTCATGACTTGTACACCTTCATCAAGCACACGGATGTGGAGGAGAAGAAGGCGGATGAAGAAGGTTACTTAGAACCAAAGTCAGCTATTGTGGATTTGCAAACCGATATACGCTTGACGGAGATTGTCAGCATGCGCATTGATAGTTTGGTGGAGATTGATTCATTGCCCGCCAATCTTCCTGCGGGATTGAAGGGCAAAAAAGCATTTGCCGTGATCACTGATGGCAAGCAAGTGGAGAATGTGATGATTCCGATGATTTGGTTGCAAGACTCGGTTCCGTTTACCTATCCTGTCGAGAGCAAGCAATTCAAAATGTTGTTTGCCCTGAACCAAAAAGCGGAAGGCTTGGAGCTCACTGTTCAGAAGCATAGCTCATCGGAGCGCGACATGCTCATTCTCACGGCTGAAGTCTTCCCACAGATCAATGTGTTGTGGATCGGTTGTTTGGTGATGGTCATCGGAACAGTGATGGCGATACGGCACCGGTATAAGATTTCGAAGGGCCACTAATCAACAATTTAAAATATCGTCTTTTTCTTTAGTCAGAAAGCGAAGCAACGCTGTTAATGTTTCCCGCTTTGAACAACGGTGAATTTTTTGTTTTTTATCGCTATGAATTTTCGTTCAAACATGCTGTAGGAGAGTCGGCTGATAGCCAGTGTTGACAATATCACAGATACGTATATGGAAATATTATAGCCAATGTTGTTTTGAATTGGGATAACTGTATTCCAAAGTGAGAAGCAGCAATACATCATGAGAGGGTGGTACATGTAAACACCATAGGAGATTTCGCCGATTCTTTCCAATTGCTTGTGGCGGATGTTGATTTTAAAATGTGATTGAATAACAAAAAGAATTTCCAGCATGATGACGATGTCGAATAATAAATTTTTTGCAGGGAAATCGATATCTACAGAACATAGGATGAGGAAAAGCAATGTATTTATCACGAAAAGGGTAGCGCTTTTAAAAAACGCTTGAAGGGATTCTTTATGGTAGTACAGAAAAAATGCGCCTATTCCTCCAATAGCCATAACGTTAATCGGAATTATCTTAATGATGAAATGGAGGGTTTCTCCTATTGCTGGATGGATGAAATGGATAAGGTCTGCCCATTGTGGTAATAAGCCAATCATGATAAACCCGATTAATAGAATTAATTTATTGCCGATGCGATTTATGAGGTGTGGCCAGATGAGGTAGAACTGTTCTTCGACGCCGACTGACCAGGATTGAGCAGCCCCGACAACTGCGGGCTTAAGCGCTAAGGCAAAGTTGGGAAGGAACAACAGAAAAAGGACCAGTATTGAGTACGGAGACTCTTGAAGTTTCAGCACTTTATTGAAATAGTGTGTCTCTTGCTGGAACGCCGGGATTGTGTTCGCTAAAAATGGGATCAGTGTGAATGACAGCAGTACAATGAGGTAATATAGCGGCCAAATTCGGAGAATTCTGCGCAAGTAGAAGCTTTTAATGTCGATTCTATTCGTGATTCCGCGCTCTGTTAGCAGCAAAAAGGTGATTAAAAACCGCTTAAAACAAAGAAAATAATCACACCATTTTCACCCAAATGACTGATGAAATAACTTAATGGCGTGTCATATAGACTAGGCAAACCATCTCGGAATTTATACAGCTCGATGTGATGGAAAAGAACAAATAATGCCGCAATAGCTCTAATTTCAGTAAGCCCATTAAAGAAGACTCTATTCATAGCATTAGCTCAGTATTTTCTAAATTCTGCAAGTTCAGGTGTATTCTGCTTACTATATCGCAATAATATAGCTTTTTCGTTGTAAAGTGTGATGAGTAATTCGTGGTGTGACTTCTTTTAACGGGGCAACAATTTTAGAAAAGGAATCAGATCTTGTTGCCAAGGATTTTATAACCGCAAAGATTTTTTTCAACCGTGATGTCGAAAATAGCGCGAAGAACCTCTGCTCACTCTGCGCCTCCGCGGTTAAAAAAAATTGAAGGTTGCACCACCATTTCACTATTTCACCGCTTCACCCCTTCACCCTCACGTTTTTTGCTTCTCCCTTTTCGCCGCCGGAAACAGAATGTTATTCAAGATAAGGCGGTACCCCGGTGACGTGGGGTGGAGATTGAGATCGGTGGGCGGATCGCCTACCAGGTGACGATAGTCTTCCGGGTCATGGCCGCCGTAATAAGTCCACTGGCCTTGACCGAGTTCGCCGTGGATGTACTTCGCACAATTCACGCTCTTGGTTTCGCCCATAATCGTGACATTGCTGCGGATGAACTTATCGCGGAACGAAGTCGTTTGTCCCATGAAGCCCTTGATCACTTGCGTGTGATTCTGCGTGAGTATAGTAGGCACAATGTCCCACTTGGCAGAGAAATCAAATAGCGTGAAGAAATCATTGAGCTCCGTGAGCTTGCCGTGATCATCGGTGCCGTCGATATCAGAGAACTCATAAACGTTGGGATCCTTATCGAGACGATAATTCTGAAAGGCAAAACCGGCTTGGTAATCTAGCTTGCTCTGCGCTGCAGGATCGCTGGGGTCGCCATCAAACACGCTTTCAACAATGTCTACGTTTTCAGCAGCCAACGCAATGTCGAAAGAATCAGTGCCGCTGCACATCGTAAACAAAAAGCCACCGCCCATCACAAAGTTGCGGATGTTGAGCGCTACCTGACGCTTCATCTCCGACACTTTTGAAAATCCGAGTGATGTCGCCATCGCTTCCTGTGACCGCACTTCTTCCTGATACCATGCAGCGTTTTTAAAACTGCGGTAGAACTTTCCATACTGTCCCGTGAAATCTTCGTGGTGCAAGTGAAGCCAATCGTACTTGGGCAATTCATTGCGAATAATTTCTGCGTCGTAAATAATCGTGTAGGGAATTTCGGCGTAGGTGAGCACCAGCGTCACCGCATCATCCCAAGGCAATTTTCCCGGAGGAGAGTAAACAGCAATCTTTGGAGCAACTTCCAACTTCACGCGTTCCATGTTCACTTCAGGATCCGCAATCTCTGAATAGATTTGATTGGCCTGCACATCGGCTATCACTTGAAAGCTCACGCCACGTATTCCACACTCTTTGGCGATGTCGGGGTAGTTGTCGACTAGAAAACTTCCGCCGCGATAATTCAGCAGCCACTCCATCGGAATTTTATTCTGCAAAATCCAATAGGCAATGCCGTAGGCTTTCATGTGATTGGACTGCGACTCATCCATCTGAATGAGAATTTTCGATGCTTGTAAGGTTTGCACCGAAAAGAGCACACAGAGTATTACGAGGATTTTTTTCATAGCGAGAGCATCGCACGATGCCGAACAAAAATAGGGTGGTTGGTGGGTTGGTTGTCTTAAAATGTGTTTAAGGGAGTGGCGAGTGGCGAATGGCGAGTGGCGAGTGGCGAGTGGCGAGTGGATTGTATACAACCTTGTTGAAAAAGTGCGTTTTCGATTTTTTTAAACAACGACTTGAGGCTAGTTGCTCGAATAAATTTGCCCAAAACAAACACACCTTAAACCCAACCTTATGATGCAAGACAGACTAAAAATGATTGAAACCATGCTGGAGACCAATCCTAAAGACAGTTTTCTTCATTACGCAGCTGCACTTGAGCACCAGAAGAATGGAGAAATTACTTCAGCGATCAAGATCATTCAGAAGATTATCAAGAACGATCCGGAATACCTCGCCAGCTATTACCAACTCGGTAAAATGCTCGAAGAGCGCAACAAGGTTGAAGAAGCAGTTGAAGTTTACAAGGCCGGTAAATCAGTGGCTCGTAAACAGAACGACATGAAGACCCTCGGCGAACTCTCCGAAGCTCTCATGCTCCTCGACGTCTACGAAGAATAATCACTTCGCCTTCGTCCTTCGTCCTTCGTCCTTCGCCCTTACATAGGTACTTCCAACAACAGCAACCTCGCCTCATCACTATCTGCTGTGATATCAAGCGTTGTGAGGTTCCACAAACCATAACCATCGCGCTTGTTGAGCGCTTGCCCATTGATGGTGAAATCGCCATCCACGATGAAGGCATAAACGCCATGGGTTGTAGGACGCTTGAGTGTGTAATTGACGTTTTTTCCTTTATCAAAAGTTCCCAGGTGAAACCAGGCGTCTTGATGGATCCATACACCGGCATCATCCGCACTTGGCGATAGAATTTGATTCAGTTCGTTCTTTTTTTCCAGCGGCAACTTCATCTGGTCGTAGCGTGGAGTGACATTGGCTTTATTGGGGAACACCCAGATTTGAAACAAGCGCAGATCAACATCTTTCAAGTGATTGAATTCGCTGTGCTGAATGCCTGTACCTGCACTCATCACTTGCACTTCACCCGCCGTAATAGTGCCTGAATTACCCATACTGTCTTTATGCTCGACAACACCTTCCAACGGAATGGTAATGATTTCCATGTTATCGTGTGGGTGCGTGTTGAATCCCATGCCCGCTGCAATGAAGTCATCGTTGAGCACACGCAGTGCTCCGAAGTTCATGCGATCGGGATTGTAGTAGTTGGCGAAAGAAAAAGAGTAGTTCGTTTTCAGCCAGCCATAATCGGCCTTGCCGCGCGTTTGCGCTTTGTGTAATACAGTATTGTCGTTCATAACAGTTGCATGTCCGGGGTGATGATTAAAACCTACTTGTTTGGATAAATCCAATGGCTTGAGCTCGTCGTTGTCGTTGGTGATAACAGCGGCTACAGCACTGCCGGCGGCGATAAGGCCTGCGCCTGAAAGTGCTTTTTTCAGAAAGTTCTTTCTATCCATAGTTACACGAGTATATTGTGCAAATTTGTGTCAAACCAAAGATAAACACATTGATCTGGATTTATGCTTTACTGTTTTTGCTTGTAGCGCTGATTTATAGTGCAGCAGGCTTTGGTGGAGGGAGTATGTACCTGGCAATTCTTTCGCAATCAGCCATGACCGCTGAAGCCGTGCGCATGACGGCCCTCAGTTGCAATGCGCTGGTGACGGCCAATGGCACGTGGCAATTTCACCGCGCGAACTGGATTGTATGGCGCGGCGTGCTGGCACTGCTGGCATTTAGTGTTCCTCCATGCATCTTCGTGTCGACGCTCCAATTTGACGAGCGGGTATATTTTATATCCCTTGCGGTGGCTCTCATCATTGCAGCGGGTGTGATGATGATTCGCTACGAGCGCACGGAGGTGCTAACCGTTCGACCTTTAGTATGGTGGATGTATCCATTGGCCTTTGTGATTGGCGGTATCTCAGGATTGACTGGGATAGGCGGTGGTATTTATCTGGCTCCGTTTCTTTACCTCACCAAGTGGGGGAGTCCCAAACAAATTGCAGGAGCTTCAGCTGTTTTTATTTTGATTAATTCGATCGCCGGTTTGGGTGCTCAGGTTGTTACGCATGGCTGGCAGCCCGGCACGGAGATTTGGCCTTTATTGGGCGCCGTGCTCATCGGTGGTCTGCTCGGCTCGCAATGGAGCAGTGCCCGCTTCAGTCATCGCATCGTGCGCTATATCACCATCGTCATTATTTTGGTGGCAGCTGTGCGAATTTTAATTAAATATCTATGACCGTCGAGTTGTTGTTTTTTGGCAAAGCCAAGGAGATTGCGGGAACACGAACACTTCGCATGGAATTGCCCGACAGCACATCTGTGGCTGCGTTGCGCGTTATGCTATCTGAACGTTATTCCGGATTGGATGCGGGGCTTCAATACGCTGTGGCTGTCAATGAAGTGTATGCGGAGAATCAACACATCATCAAAGAGGGCGATGTCGTGGCCATCTTGCCGCCCGTGAGTGGAGGTTAAAAGGTAAAGCAATGAATCAATCTTTTAAACTTGAATTGAAGGCATTAAGCATGGATGACATTCGTCCGATGATGGCGAATGATACTTCCGGAGCGCACGTGATCTTTGTGGGTACTGTCAGAAATTCGAGCAAAGGAGAAGCGGTCACACATCTTGAGTTCGAAGCATACGAGTCCATGGCAATTAAAGAACTGGAACGGATTGCCGAACACTTGCGATCGCAATTTCCGATTCACGCGATTGCCTTGCACCACCGATTGGGAGTTGTGCGGGTTGGTGAGGATGCTGTTATTGCGGCTGTTTCGGCTGCTCATCGTCAGGCTGCTTTTGATGCTTGTGAAGCGCTCATGAACGAACTCAAGCGAAGTGTGCCGATTTGGAAAAAGGAATTCACAACGAGCGGTGAGGTGTGGGTTACACCAACGCCTTAGGTATTATTCGGGTTGTGAAAAACCGTTCATACGCTGTCGGTAGTCGAAAAGGTCGCGCTGTGCTTCTTCATCATCCGGGTTTTCCAATGCGTAGTGCAACAATTCCCGATAATAAATGTCTTCGTAGTGCCATGAAATCTGTTGCTTGAGCGGCATGAGCGAATAGTAGAGTAGGGCGGCGCTTAATATTCCTGCACGAAAAACAATAGCACGGTTCAATTGCGGCTGTGCATTCTCCAGCGATAGCATGCTGAAAAACATGACTACGGTGAGTGCGATAATGGATACAATGGTAAGCGCTTCGAAAGGACCACGGAAGAACTCGTTCATTCCGATTGTGACCATGCAACACGCGAATGTCAGGGATGAAATATGACGCATCACCACAGCTGCACGTTCTTCGCGAGGTCCGTGTTTAAACGCGTAGATGAGACTGTTTTTGCGACTAAGACCAACGCCGGTGATAAAGTAGAAAGCAATGAGCACTCCCAGGCTAAATTGCAGAAATACAGGTGCACCGGCCATTTCGGAATAGTGCAGTGTCAGGGCCATGCCCAGCAATACGACAAGGAGCGCTTCTATTTTATTCATGCCTTGAGTGTTATTCCAACAGGACAGTGATCACTGCCTTCAATTTCATTCAGAATAAATGCCTCGTTGACTTTCGGTATCAGTGCGTTTGAAACGATGAAGTAATCCAATCGCCAGCCAACATTTTTCGCGCGTGAGTTGAAGCGTGCGCTCCACCAGCTGTACTTCACCGTGTCGGGATGGAAATGACGGAAGGTATCGGTGAACCCGGCGCCAAGAATAGTCGAGAGTCCATCAATTTCTTGCTGCGTATAACCTGCTGATTTGTTGTAGTTGGATTTTGGATTGGCCAAATCGATGGGCTGATGAGCCACGTTCATGTCACCACACCAGATAACAGGCTTTTTCTTTTCCAGTGATTTCAAATGGGCAAGCATCGCCACATCCCAGGTTTGGCGGTAATCGAGTTTTACCAGTTCTGCTCCGCTATTGGGAACGTAGGTATTCACCAGAAAGAAGGAGTCGAACTCAACGGTGATGGTTCGTCCGTGCGCGTCGTGATCGGCAATACCAAAGCCGTAGTTCACGCTCAGGGGCTTTTGACGGGTAATCACGGCAGTGCCGCTGTAACCGGCTTTTTCCGATGCACTGGAGTAGACTTCGTATCCTTCAAGGCCAAACAAGGCTTCGCGTACCTGATCATTGTTGGCTTTTGTTTCTTGCAGGCACAGCACATCGGGGTTCATCTTTGCAATGGAATCAAGGAGCCCTTTTTTGACGATTGCGCGCACGCCGTTTACGTTGAAGGAGATGAGTTTCATGAATTACTTTTGGGCAATCAAAGAACGTTATAAATGAGCAGAATCGATTGCACGGCGAAAAGAATATTGTTGTTGCTGATGCTGTTCTGCCCCCCTTTGTCGCAGGTTCTGGCTGCTGCTCCCTTACCAAAAGCAATGCGTATTTTCCCGGATCTGGGTGGGGTTTGGTTCCTCAATGGAAAATTGTCATTTGGCTGTGAGGTTACCTATAATCATGGCGGTAAACGTCGCACTGCAGGTTATCTCAATGGAAACATAGCCTGGCGAGATATTATTTGTGAGAGTGAACAAGCAACGTTTGCAGGTGATGAAGCACTGGTCGATATGTTTCAGGTACGTCGCAATAATAACACGCTGTTGATTAAGGCTCACCTGAGAGATTATCCGCTGGTCAAAGCGGAGTTTGAAATTAAGATACCACCACTTCAAAGCATAAGTGTTTTTATACCGGAAGACATACGTCCGCGCTGCGGCAAAATGATCGAGCCTTATGTGGATTTAACATGGGCCAATGGCGCGGGTTATACCTATCGTTACTCCGATGAGCGAGCCTTAATTTCAGCGGATAGTGTTCACCTATTCTTCAATCAGGAACGCGTTTTCGATGGTCGGGTGAAGTTGCCGGTGTTCAATCTGCTTGAGCCGCATGTTTTTTCGCTTTCGGTAGTATGGTCCGGTAAACCTTGGCTCAATGATGTGCAAGTATTTCCGTATTACGGAAAGAATCACCGCGTGTGGAAGTTTGAGTCAGCCGACGGGGATTCAGGAAAGGATCAAGCCCAAGCACCAAGGGGCATGGATGGGGCGGAGGGCTATCATGGATTGCCGGGCGAAGATGCTCCTGAGGTGAAGGTAAATTTACGCTGGAGCGATGATAAATCGAAATTGGTGGTTGAGGCAAGCAATGGTGTTGATTCCTTTCGTGATGAATTTTCGCCGGAAGAGTTCTCATTGGAAATTGTGGCCCACGGTGGTGATGGAGGTAATGGTGGACGAGGAGGCGAAGGTGGTGCTGCGCCACTGAGCGAACCGTATCGAGCCGGCATTGGTGGAAAAGGCGGTAAAGGCGGAAGAGGCGGCAATGGCGCAGTGGTTACAATCACTTCAACGCCCGAAGCAGAAGGCTTTATTCCGTGTATCATTGTGGATGCAGCGCAAGGGAAATCCGGTAAACCGGGCAAAGGAGGCAAAGGCGGGATTTACTCGAATGGATATGGCCCGGCAACGTTGCCCGAACTGCTATTCCCATCGCGGAATTATGATGGAGAGCCGGGCGATGAATAACGCCCGCGTCGCATGAAATACAGCTCGAAATAATGGTAGACGAAGTAGGAGAGTACCAGCGAAATGATTGCAGGAATTATCATTTGAATGGCGCGTGGAAAGTGTATTCCTTCTGAATCAGAAAACCGGAAAACAAATGCGCACACCGAGAATACAAGCGGATGCAAGAGATAGAGCGAATAACTGCCCTCGCCAAGAAGTTTAAAAAAACGATGCACCATTCCCGGTAACTGCAAGGAGGATTTATAGGCACCTATGCAAATCAACAGTGAAGCAATCGTGAAAATCCATCGGTTATTTCCTTGCACTAGCGATGTTGCGTTTCCGGCGGCAGGTGTGGCAATGAAGAGCACGATACCAAGTGTTGCAATCGTTAGGCTAACCAATCGGCTCAAGTTGACATACTTGGTCAAATGACCAATCATACATCCGAATATGAAGAAGGCGACCTGATTGAGTGGATTGACATAAACGTGCCACTGGTCTTCAAGCTTTAACCATGGACTGATAGCAAAGTAAGCATAGTAACTATGGAGTGCCGCGGTAATCAATCCGACACAAACCATCCATAACGGTTTTCGCATACTTGCCAACACAACAACAGGAAACAGAGTATAAAACACGAGTTCATTTCCGATAGACCAAACACCGGTTGAGAAATAGACATCCCATTTGAAAAAACCAAATAGCCCGGTAAGATTCAGAATGAGATCGACCATATTTGGAAGCTTTTTAGAAAGCACAATGGCACCGATTGTTGCCAGCCAAAGCAGCGGGAAAATCCGGTAAATACGTTTCTTGAAAAAACGGTGAATTGAAAACGTGCGGTCGGCGAAGGAACGCTCATAGACATGGTAGAGTGTGAGTCCGCTCAAAACATAAAATATCGCCACACCATAGACGCCTACTCGCCCCATAAACTGATCTGCTGTGAAGGCACCATCCATCCACAAGAAATAATGGTAGATCATGATTCCAAAGGCACACAGGCCTCTCAAGTAATCTAAAGAATAAAGCCTTGCGTTCATGGTCAGGACCGATAGGCAACGCGTGCAATGGCTTCAGCAGAGGTTTCAAACCAGTCCATTTCGAATAGCGTCGATGCCATGGGAGAACTCTTCGCTATCCGTCCGCTAAGATGGTATTCACGCAACTGTTGACGATATACAAGAGCAAAGGTATCCGGCTTAATTCCGCCCCCCGGCATGATGTGAATTTTACCCTGGGCGGCTTCGTGCATGGCCAAAATGGTATCGATGCCTTCCGGGCCGGATGGCTTTCCGCCTGATGTAAGAATGCGTTCACAACAGCAGGCGGCAACTTCTTCTACGGCGGCTATTGGGTTGGGGGTGCAGTCTATGGCACGGTGAAAGGTTACAGGTATTTTACCGCAATGGGTGACCAGTTCGCGCGTAAGCCGTGTATCAATGCGACCATCTTCGGTGAGCGCCCCGAAGACGAAACCATCAGCGCCACTTGCTCCCAACAAATCAATTTCTCGCTTCATCACTTCGACTTCTGATTGACTATAGGTGAAATCACCTTCGCGCGGACGAATCATCACGTACACAGGAATGCTGATGTGTTGCTTAACAACTTCCAGTAATCCTGAACTTGGTGTTATGCCTGCAGCACCCAGTGCCGAACATAATTCAATGCGACCTGCGCCACCTTGTTCTGCCTCGACACACGAATGCACGGTTGAAGCAACGACTTCGATAAGGTAGGATGGGTTCATCAATTTTATGATTTGCGGTTTGGTTGACGCAGCGCGTAGATGCGTTCGATAATGTCGACCACCTTCAATCCTTCCAATGCATTGGTAGTAATGGTGGAATGACCTTGAATAGTTTCAACCACATTTTGAATTACGTAGTGGTGATTGTTAGCAGAGCCCTTATAATGGCCGTAGTCATTGGCCGGATTCGTAGGTGCAAGTTCAGGCATGGTGTATCCATCGATATGACAATACTCCACCTTATCCATGTACTGTCCTCCGACCTTCACGCTTCCTTTGCTACCGATGATGGTCAGGCTGCTTTCCAGGTTGGTGTCCCAAACAGCGGTAGAATAGTTGATGGCGCCCATGCCACCATTGACGAATTTGAAATTCACAAAACCGCTGTCTTCGAATTCAGTTGAATGAGGATGGGTGAAATCGTTGAATTTGGCTTGTATATCGGTGATATCACCAAAGAGCCAATACATGATATCGATGAAATGCGAGAACTGTGTGAAGAGCGTTCCGCCGTCCAAGTCCTGACGTCCTTTCCAACCGCCTTTTTTGTAGTAGCGATCATCGCGGTTCCAGTAGCAGTTTAGCTGAACCATATAGATGTCGCCAATTATTTTATCACTGACGATTTCTTTCAACCACGCCGAAGGGGGTGAAAAGCGATTCTGCATCACGCAAAACACTTGTCGGTGCATTTGCAGTGCTTTATAGATGAGTGCCTCGCAATCGAGTTTGTGCAAGGCCATGGGCTTTTCGCACACGACATGTTTACCGGCATTTAGCGCAGCCATGGCGTGTTCGGCATGAAAGCCGTTAGGCGAGCATACGTTGACTACATCAATCTCCGGATGCGCACTCAACATTTCTTCATGGTTGGTGTAGAAAGGAACGTCGAGGTCAGTCAATCCAATATCTGACGGATTGAGCACGTCGCATACGGCAATTAGGTGGCTGGTCTCATTGCGACGCACCATTTCCGCGTGACGTTTACCGATATGTCCCTGGCCGATAACGGCGAAGTTTACTTTACTCATGTGCTTTTACATTGATGGCCGCACATCAGTGCGTCCTTACCGTTTCACTTGTTCACTCTTTCACTCTTTCACCATCTTCCTCACCGCCCCATCCTTCAACTCATAGCGTTCCCCCGTTTCGGGGCATTGGGCCATGCCATCCGCACCGAAGTTGAGTTGGTGACCGTATTCGCTCATCCAGCCGCGTTGGCGGGCGGGATTGCCTACCCATAGGCTGTAGGCCGGTATGTTTTTGGTGACCACTGCACCGGCGCCGATGAAGGCGTATGCTCCAATGTCGTGACCGCAAACAATCGTGGCGTTGGCGCCAATGCTTGCCCCTTTTCCAACGTGTGTTTTGGCGTATTCGCTTTTGCGGTTGACGGCACTGCGCGGATTGATGACGTTGGTGAATACCATCGATGGTCCCAGGAATACATCATCGTCACAGGTGACGCCCGTGTAGATCGAAACGTTATTTTGAATCTTGACATTTTTGCCGAGCACGACCTCCGGAGAGATGACTACGTTTTGTCCGATGTTGCAATTTTCGCCAATCGTGCACTTCGGCATGATGTGGGAAAAATGCCAGATTTTGGTGCCACTGCCTATTTGGCATCCTTCATCGATAACCGCGGTGGGGTGGGCAAAGTAGCTTGTTTCCTGCATGGTGATTTGTGGAGGTCAAAAGTAAGTGATTCGCTTATCTGCCAGGTTATTTCTCACCGTCCAATTGACTGTAGATGGAATTACGACTTACAAATTCCGGGACGAGTGCTTTGAGTTTACGTACGATTTTCTCGTTGTTCTGTTCGTCAAATAGGTCAACCAGCTCTTGAATTTGATCGGCTACTGTGCTGAAGTTGTATTCGCGCACCTTTGCCCGCAGAATTTTCGGGTGATGCGTGGGCACTGTTCCTTCTGCCGCACTGAGCACTTCTTCGTACAGTTTTTCCCCGGGTCGAAGTCCCGTGTAGATGATTTCAATGTCTTTGCCGGGTTCAAGTCCGCTCAGTTTGATCATGTTTTCGGCCAGGTCCCGCACCTTCACGCTTTCACCCATATCGAAAGCGAAAATTTCACCTCCGTTGCTCATGGCTCCTGCTTCCAGCACAAGCTGAACGGCTTCCGGTATCGTCATGAAAAAACGTGTGACTTCGGGATGGGTAACGGTGAGTGGTCCACCTTCTTCAATCTGTTTTTTGAACGTTGGAATGACTGAGCCGTTGGAGCCCAGCACATTTCCGAATCGCGTGGTAACGAATGCTGTTTGGCTTGTCGTGTCTTTCGACTGCACATAGATCTCAGCTGCACGCTTGGTGGCTCCCATAACGTTAGTCGGATTGACAGCCTTGTCCGTGCTGATGAGCACAAAAGTCTCCACGTTGAATTCATCCGCCAGATCAGCCATGATGCGCGTGCCGTTGACGTTGGTCAGCACCGCTTCGCTCGGGTTATGTTCCATAAGCGGCACATGTTTGTATGCTGCAGCGTGATAAACAATCTGCGGGCGGAAATGCGTCATCATGCGTCGCATGCGATCGGCTTGGCAGACATCCCCCATGACCACTTCGAATTTGCCTTGATAGCCTTTGAGCATAAGCTCGTTTTCGAGCAGAAAAATGGGAGTTTCCGCTTGATCGAGGATAACAACTTGCGCGGGATGGTAGGCCAGTAGTTGGCGCACAAGTTCGCTGCCTATGCTCCCCGCGGCGCCGGTAACCAATACAACTTTATTTTTTACCTGAGCGGCAACCCCTGCGCTTTCCAGCTTGATGGCCTCTCGTCCAAGCAAATCTTCAATGCGGATATCACGAATTTGTCGCGCACTAAGTTGCCCGCCAATCCATTGATTGACGGGAGGGATATTCGAGACATGCACCTGCGCAGCGAGTGCGTTGGCGATGAAGTCTGCTTTCATCTTGTGATCAAGACTGGGGATAGCAATGATCACTTCGTCGACCTTTCCCGTTGCATAGAGTTCGCTGAGTTTACTGCGAGACAGAATAGAGGCACCATCGAGAGTTTTCCCCTGTTTGCTTGGGTTGTCGTCGATAAACGCAATGACTTCCATCTCTGACCGAGGGTCGCGGTCAATCGCTTGCTTGGTAATGAGTCCGCTTTCACCGGCACCGTAAATAACCGCGCGCTTGCGAATTTTATCGGGAGTTTTGAGTTCGAGGTAAATGACTTTCACAGCGATTCGACTCACAATCATACTGAACAACGTGAGCAAGTATTCCAGGATAACAATCGAGTAGGGAATGAAGTACTTCCCATCGTAAAACTGGTAGCGCAACACGTTTAATAGTGCGAAAGCCGCGCTCCCGGCTGTAAGCGCGGTAAATATGCGCATTGCATCCTGTGAACTGGTATAACGAATGATGCCTGCGTAGGTCTTACCGATTAAAAAGGATAACAGTCGAATGGCGAGCAGAATGGGCAGGAATGCTCTGGCTAAGGCTGCTTCATCAGTCGGCGGTGCAAATTCGAAGCGCACCAGGTAGGCTATAAAGAAAGCCACCACACACACCATCAGGTCGATGATGAGAATGATCCATCGCGGTGTATTTCGTTGCGGAATAAACACGGTGCAAAGTAGCGCTAAACAAAAGGGGGAGCAAAGTTAGCCGAGGTAAGACGAATCTTTGAACCTGATTTTAAAGGCAACTTCCTATTTTTGGCCAAAACCTATTAACCATGATTCGATTTCGGCTGACCGTTTTGGGCTTTATGCAGTTTTTTGTTTGGGGAGCTTGGCTCATTACTATTGGCACTTATTGCTTCAACGCCAAAGGTTGGACAGGCGCACAGTTTGGTGCGATCTTCAGCACCCTTGCACTTTCATCTTTGTTCATGCCGGCCATTACCGGTATCATCGCCGACCGCTGGATGCGGGCTGAGCGATTGTACGGATTGCTGCATATTTTCTACGGTCTGACGTTGTTTTTTGTACCTCAGGTAAATGACCCCGATACCCTCTACTATGTGATTTTCGCTGCGATGATTTGCTATATGCCGACCATTGCGCTTTCGAATTCCATCAGTTTTCGCATACTTAAGGACGCCAATTATGATGTGGTAAAGGCATTTCCGCCCATTCGTGTTTGGGGTACGATTGGATTTATCGTTGCGATGTGGACGACCAACCTCACAGGCAGCAAAGCCAATGCGAATCAATTTATCATCGCTGCCATTGCTGCCATTGCTTTGGGCATTTATGCTTTCACCTTACCGGCATGTCATCCCGAAAAGTCGATGAAGAAAGACGCCGGATGGGCCGATCAACTTGGCCTGAGCGCTTTCCGCCTATTGGGCAATTACCGCATGGCTTTGTTTTTTGTCTTCTCGATGTTTTTGGGAGGAGCATTGCAATTGACCAATATGTATGGTGATTCTTTCCTGGATGATTTCAAGCGATTCCCGGAGTATGCCGATTCCTTCGTTGTGAAATACTCGACGATTATTCTGTCCATTTCTCAGATTTCGGAAACATTGTTCATTCTCACAATTCCCTTTTTCCTCAAGCGATTCGGTATTAAGCAGGTGATGTTAATCTCCATGCTGGCGTGGGTGTTGCGTTTCGGTTTGTTGGCGTATAGTGACCCTGCGGGCGGACTATGGATGATTATTCTCTCGTGCATTGTGTACGGTATGGCCTTCGACTTTTTCAATATCTCCGGATCACTGTTTATTGAAACGACTGCGGATGCCTCTATTCGTTCCAGTGCCCAGGGGTTGTTCATGATGATGACTAACGGTGTAGGTGCCTATCTGGGAAGCATGCTCAGCGGATTGGTGATCGATGCCTATTTCACGCATGGAGCAGGGGAGAAGGACTGGACCGGAATCTGGATGGCCTTTGCCGGTTATGCCTTGATTGTGGCCATACTTTTTGCCGTCATGTTCCGATCGAACGAGCAATCATCTGCGCCTGTCAGACATTGATGAGTGCGGATTCCTAACGGTGTCAAGGGTATGTGGAGTAGAGTCAAAACATTTATTTACGGTTATTGGAAATGGCTATTGCCCTCGCTTTTCGCGCTGTCGCTCTTATTTTGGTTTCGCTACGATATAGCAGATTGGATGCGTACCCGTCTGGGTATCGAATTACCGGAGAATCCTCGTCCTTTTGGCGTGGATGATTTGGAATGGTGTGAGCAGAATTATGGTGAGGAAATGCGCGATATCGCTCAGAGTCTTGACTTGCCTTATGCTTACTTAATGTCATTGGCTGTGTTAGAGTGCAGCGGCGAGAAGCCGGCCGGTCACCGCTTTGAGCAACACGTATTCCGTGAGTTGATGAAAGTAAAGGATGGCAAGCGCCGCACTTACGAAGCTGTTCGTAAGGAGCATTTGACAGACATGTCGGAACAGGAGATTCGGGATTTAGCCACGAGTTGGGGTCCCTTTCAAGTGATGGGATACAAAGCAGTAGCGCTTGATGTTGACGTGGAAGATTTGAGCGATGAGGATGTCGCTGCGCGAATTGGAGCGCGATGGATTCAAAAGGAGTATGGTCGGTTTCTGAAAAAGAAGAAGTGGAAGGATTCCTTTCATATCCACAACACAGGAAAGCGTTTCCCGCTCAATGGACGATCGCAAACGCATGACCCGTATTATGTCTCAGACGGGTTGCGCTACATGAAGTATTTCAGTGCTCGTGAAGACCGAAATTATAGCGCAGATTAGCAATTGAGCTAAGGAGTTTTTGTATTATCTTAGCGCCTGCCTTGAAAATTCAAGGCAATAGCCTAAATCAAACTCAAGCTTATGCGTCTTCTGTACACGATGATTTTGGTGTTATTCGTAACACCGTTTATTGCTCAAACCCTTAGCCCAAGCGTCATTGCTACTGCGGGTAGTTCGTTTTCCTCACCGCAATTCAGTCTGGATTATACGCTGGGTGAAACATTTGTAACAACGCTTACCAATGGCACGAATATCCTCACGCAAGGATTTCACCAGCCGCAGGCTGCCGGTGTAAACGTGGAAGGCTGCACTGCTGTGGAGGCCTGCAACTACAATCCCGATGCAACGGTGGATGACGGAACCTGCGAACTACCCGGTTTCCCTTGTGATGATAGCAATCCCAATACCGTTGATGACCTTCTTGACGCTGACTGCACCTGTCAAGGGGTTCTTATTGGTTGTACACAGCCTTCGGCCTGTAATTATGACGCGGCTGCTTTGTTAGATGATGGCGGATGTATTTTCCCCGGTGACCCTTGTGATGATGGCGATATTGCTACGACCAACGATAGCTACGCAGCAGATTGCGCCTGCGAAGGTGAGCCCTTTGAAATCATCGAAGGTTGTACCAATGCTGATGCCTGCAACTATGATTCATCCGCGACGCTGGATGACGCAAGTTGCATATTGATTGGTGACGCTTGTAATGATGGCAATGCTACTACGTCGAATGATATGATTAATGCTGATTGCGTCTGTCTAGGAGAAGAGGTGATTGTAATTGAAGGATGCACCGATGCCGAAGCATGCAACTACGATGCAACAGCTACTCAAGATGATGGTTCGTGTTACTCGGTTGGTGACGTTTGTTCTGACGGAAGTTCACTCACGATTAATGACACCTACAATGCAGATTGCGTGTGCCAGGGAGACTATGCCGGTTGCACCTTAGCGGATGCTTGCAATTACGATGCGGGTGCATCCATAAATGATGGCACCTGTTATTTCCCGGGTGAACCTTGTGACGATGAGGACTTTTTCACGGAGAATGATGTTTACACAGCAGACTGTGTATGCGAGGGTCAGCCAATTTTGTTTAGTGGCTGCACCGATCCATTGGCTTGCAATTTCGACCCTTCGGCCATCATTGATAACGGCTCTTGCTATTCGCCCGGCGATGTTTGCAATGACGGTAACATCTTCACGGTTGACGATATGTACACCACCGATTGTGACTGTATGGGAACTGACGTTGGGCCAATCTTGGGATGCACAGCCACGGATGCTTGCAACTACAATGCGGACGCAAATGTTGATGATGCCTCTTGTGTTTTCCCAGGTGAACCTTGCGATGACGGTCTAAGCGGCACAGCTGAGGATGCATTGAATGCCGATTGTGTGTGTGAAGGTCAACTACTAGGATGCACAGAACCCGCAGCGAATAATTACAACCCCGCTGCAGTGATTGATGACGGCTCTTGCGAGTTTGATGTGCCCGGTTGCACAGATCCTTTAGCGTTAAACTACAATCCGTTGGCCAATGTGGAGAATGGCACTTGTGAATATGGTGTGCTCGGATGCACCGCTTCGGACGCATGTAATTTTAACCCGGAAGCCAATGTTGAAGACGCTTCGTGTGTTTTCCCCGGGGAACCTTGCGATGATGGAAATTCAGGTACCGTGCAAGATGAACTTTCTGCTGACTGTGTTTGCGAAGGGCTGATTGCCGGATGTACGATTGAAGTTGCATCCAACTACAACCCGAATGCAGTTATCGATGATGGATCGTGCACGTTTGACAATGCGGGTTGTATGGATCCGGAAGCACTGAACTATGATCCTGCCGCGCTATACGATGACGGAAGTTGTATTTATCCTGTCCTTGGTTGCACTAATTCCGAGGCTTGTAACTTCGATGCTGATGCCAATGTGGACGACGCTAGTTGTGTCTTCCCGGGTTGTTTGGACGATGCCGCCTGCAATTACGACGCGACAGCCGGTTGCAACGATTTCAGTTTGTGTGAATATCCTACAGAGCTTTACCTCGATTGTGCAGGCAACTGTATCAATGACACCAATGACAATTTTATATGTGATGAACTTGAGCCACAAGGCTGCACAGATGAAGGTGCTTTGAATTATGATCCTATCGCTGTCATCGACAACGGCAGCTGTGAATACCCAACTCCCGGTTGCACGATTCCGGGTTCTTGTAACTACAATCCGCAGGCGAATATTGAAGACGGTTCTTGCACAACACCGGGTTGTAATGATCCTGAAGCCTGCAACTTTGATCCTGAAGCCGGCTGTTATGACGGTAACTGTGATTACGCGGTTACCTATTACGACTGTAACGGAATTTGTCTTTTGGATGAAAATAGTAATGGTATTTGCGACCAATATGAGATTTTCGGATGCACAGAACAGGATGCCATCAACTTTAATCCTAACGCCACGACCGATGACGGCTCTTGCATTTTTGGTGGATGCTTGAATCCCGATGCGTGTAACTATGATGCCGATGCCGATCAGGAAGACGGCAGTTGCATCTTCCCGGGTTGTAATGATGTTACCGCTTGTAATTACGATGTTGAAGCGGGATGCCTGGAGCCCGGCAGTTGCATTTATGCTGAGTTTGCCTATGACTGTGATGGCGTTTGTCTGAATGATGATAATGGCAATGGCATCTGTGATGAGTTCGACTCCTTTGGTTGCACAGATCCCGCAGCCGATAACTACAATGCCAATGCGACCATTGATGATAGCACCTGTGTGTACATCGGTTGCCTTGATCCAACGGCTTGTAACTTTGATCCTACTGCTTTAGAAGAAGATGGTAGCTGCACTTACCCGGGTTGTAATGATGCAACAGCCTGCAATTACGATTCAAATGCCGGCTGCGATGACGGATCATGTATTCCATCGGGTTGCACCGTTGCCGAGGCTTGTAACTTCAATCCTGCTGCCGGTTGTGATGATAGCTCATGCACGTTCCCCGGTTGTAACGACAGCGCGGCATGTAACTTCGATCCGCTTGCCGGTTGCTTGCTCGATGGCAGTTGCACTTATCCTGAGTTTGCCTATGACTGTGATGGTAATTGCTTATCGGATGGCAATAACAATGGTATTTGCGATCCGTTCGATAATCAAGGATGTATGGACCCGATTGCGGACAATTACAATCCTTTTGCACTGGAGGAGGATGGTTCTTGTATCTACATCGGCTGTCTTGATACAGATGCTTGTAACTTCGATCCAACAGCACTGGAAGACGATGGCAGTTGCACGTATCCATCCGAATCATGTCTGAATTGCGCCGGTGAGTGTATCCTGGATGTTGACAACGACAGCGTTTGCGATTGTCAGGAAATTGAAGGTTGTACCAATCCGGAATCAGTCAACTATAATCCGCTGGCAACTGAGTTTGACGGCTCTTGCATTTTGGGTTGCGATGATCCGTTTGCAATTAACTACGATCCTCAGGCCAATGAAGATGATGGAACATGTATCTATCAGATTTTGGGATGTACGTATCCTACTGCTTGCAACTTCAATCCTGAGGCAACAACAGACAACAATACCTGTACATTCCCGGGTTGTAACGACCTCGCAGCGTGTAACTATGACCCTGAGGCCGGTTGCTTGTTGGAAGGGTCTTGCGAATACATTGACGTTAACAACAACGGTCAGTGTGACCTTTATGAAATTACAGGCTGCACCAATGGTGATGCTTGTAACTTCAATCCGCTGGCGACCTTTGATGACGGCTCCTGCGCGCTGGATTCAGAAACTATCATTGAAGCAACTGCAGGAAGCAGTTATGATTGGGAAGGTTCTACCTACACCGCTTCAGGTATCTACAGCGTTACTTATACCACAGCACTCGGCTGCGATAGCGTGCTGATTTTGGATCTAACACTTTCGGTCATCAATGAGTTTGATTTTAATCAGATTCAACTGTGGCCAAACCCAGCCAATAATGAAGTTCAAGTGCTGTTGAATGGTCAAAGCCCTGAACGTTTGGAGGTATTTGATATGGTTGGAAAACACATCGAAACGGTTCAACGCACCTCCAAGCTGGATGTTTCCCGCTGGGCTTCGGGTGTGTATGTTGTTCGAATCTCTACGGCCAATGCGCTAATTGAACGCAGGCTGGAAGTTGTTCGCTAAGCATAATAAGACTGCAATAATCAAAAATGGCCGACATTGCTGTCGGCCATTTTTGTTTTGCACCAAGACAAGTTTGCGTAATGCATGAAGTTGTTTGGGTGGACTGCTTTACTTTCGTTCAAAACCTTTAAAAGACGGTCTTCGCTGCGTGCGTATCACTTTTACCTACATACTATGTTGTAT
>JBKCDO010000169.1:0-1003 GCA_046304755.1 Flavobacteriales bacterium | reverse complement strand
GGGTACTGGGGAGTGGCTGCTGGGGATTGGGGAGTGTGTGTTTCTAACTCAGTCCTCAGTCCCCAGTCTTCAGTACTTATTTAGGATGTTCATCTTTTCCGCGTAGTACTGGCAAAAATCGCGCATGGTATCGGCCATGGCTTTCTCGTTGGTGGCGCGTTCGAAGGAATCGGCTAGGGTGAGAATAGTTTGATGAACAAACTGTTTCATTTCATCGACCTGCATTTCTTTGTTCCATAAATCGATGCGCATTGCATTTTGTTCTTCCTTATCCCAAACGGATAGAATCATTGCCTTTGCTTCCGCTGAACGCGCATTGTCGGTTGCGGTCCAGTTGATTTTCTCGGGCACATTATTATCATCGAGCTGGATGTCGAATCGGATTTGTTCGAGTTTCATGGCGCGAAATTACGGCTTTAGTGTGCTAGGATTTTCCGGGCACGTAGGCTGAAAGTAATTTTTGAAAATCGGTGTCGGCAAGCAATGCGGGTAAGGTCACATTGGGATTGCGCTCCATGTATTGCCGCACGATGTTCCACCCGATCCAAACGCCAAGCTGTGGCGAACTCTCCTGAGGCACGCCGGCTGCGGCAGTGAAGGGGCCATCGGCAAACCACTTGTTGATTTCAAATGGCTTCGAGCGGTACATCACCTTTTCATTCGCCATGGTTTTCCAAACTTCTTTCTCTGCAACTTTCGCCCACGCCCATTGCTCGCTACTCCAGCTCATCATGGTGGAGTCGGGCATTTCGGGAGCAAGCGCTTCAGCGAGGTACATGACTTTTCCGTAAAAAATCAATTCGCTGAGCAAGTCTTTTTGTTGATAGTAGCCGCGCGCTTTCCAAGCTGCAAATCCTTTCATTGCATCGGCGTGGATGTAGCGTTCATCCATGTTGTTTTTCATGTATTGCGGAAAAAGATCCGGCGAGAGTTTTTGTGTAATCTCGTGGTTTGGTCCCAGGTAACAATCGAGTGCAATGCCAATGGCTTCGTCGGTAGTGGC
>JBKCDO010000168.1:0-8619 GCA_046304755.1 Flavobacteriales bacterium | reverse complement strand
CAATAACCCTTCGAAATCGGCCACGACAAAGGCTGCACTTTGATATTGAGTTTGTCTTCCAGCTCATCGAGCAGGTCGAAAGGATCCTGGCCCTCCAGGTCCATTTTATTGATGAAGACAATCACGGGGGTATCGCGCAGGCGGCACACCTCCATGAGGCGTTCTGTTTGCGCTTCGACACCTTTTACGCTGTCAATGACAAGGATTACACTGTCCACAGCTGTAAGTGTGCGATAAGTGTCTTCTGCAAAATCCTTGTGGCCAGGTGTATCCAGAAGATTCACCTGCATTCCGTTATACTCAAAAACCATCACCGAAGTAGCAACCGAGATACCGCGCTGGCGTTCGATTTCCATGAAGTCGGAAGCGGCAGTCTTGGTGATTTTATTACTCTTCACCGCACCTGCCGTTTGAATAGCGCCACCAAACAGCAGGAGCTTTTCGGTGAGTGTCGTTTTACCGGCATCCGGGTGCGAGATGATGGCGAATGTTTTTCTGCGTGCAATTTCTTCTTTGAGAGCCATGGCGCGAAGATAGGGACGAGTGGCGAGTGGCGAATGGCGAGGGGCGAGTGAGGGTTACTCCAAAATAGAAGGTCATGCCCTTCGACTGCGCTCAAAGACACTCGCCTTTCAGCTAGCCCCAGCGGGGCGAAATATCACTAGCTACGAGAAAGTCTTAGGCCAATGAGCCCCGG
This sequence comes from Flavobacteriales bacterium, assembly GCA_046304755.1. Classification (GTDB taxonomy): domain Bacteria; phylum Bacteroidota; class Bacteroidia; order Flavobacteriales_D; family Sanyastnellaceae; genus JAIBBG01. The sequence goes on along the minus strand of JBKCDO010000168.1, from coordinate 7,922 downwards.
AGGGGCGACACCCAATAGTAGTGAAAGGCGATTGGCTAAGGCGATTAGGTTTGTGAAATAGAAACCCGTAAGTTATTTTTGGAGCTAACACCCTTCGCACTCAACTGATACACCATCAACTTTAGACGTGCTAGTCCATAAACTTAATCCTTAATCATAAACAAATGACCAAGTTAATTTTCCGTTTATCCTTTATTAGTCTAATCGCCGTTGCTTTGGCATCCTGCACTGCGTCGCATTCAGGATATATGCAAAGCTCGGCTTCACTTAGTTCCGCCAACTTCAGTTATGTCACCAATGTGAGAGGCGAATCATCTGCGACATACGTTTTCGGGATTGGAGGATTAAATAAGGAAACACTTGTGGATGACGCGCAAAAGCGTATGATTCTATCAAGTCCGTTGAGAAAAAACCAAGCTATTGCAAACCTTACTGTCAACTTCAAAAAAACCTATATTTATTTCGGTGTCATCACGATTGTCAAGTGCGTAGTAACTGCCGACATCGTGGAATTTGAAGAGTAAGCTCTTCTTTCCACCAAGTGTTGTTTCATCTAATTGTACGTTCAATCTCATTTCTCTGCGGCGCTGCGGTTCTATCAAATTACCTTCACTCCCAAAAAACAACATGGCACAAGTCAATATCGAAAACTACCTCGACAGCCATTACATCCACCGTAGCAATTGGCTTCGCGCCGCTGTATTGGGCGCCAACGATGGCATCATTTCGATCTCAAGTTTGGCTATTGGGGTAGCAACTGCGAACACCACGCGTGACCCAATTCTTTTGGCTACAGTGGCCGGACTTGTCGCCGGGGCGCTTTCCATGGCCGCCGGAGAATATGTGTCGGTAAGCTCGCAAACCGATGTCGAAAAGGCCGACATCGAACGCGAAAAACAAGAGCTCGAACAAATGCCGGAAGAAGAGCTGCACATCCTTGCGCAGATTTATGAGCGCAGAGGACTGACTAAAGAAACCGCCATGCAGGTCGCCAGGGAATTGACCAAAGCCGATGCACTCGGTGCGCACATGCGCGATGAACTCGGCATCAATGAAATCAGTCAGGCCAATCCCATTCAAGCGGCCATTGCCTCGGGCGCCTCATTCACCGCGGGCGGACTCTTACCCTTGCTGGTCACACTCTTCGCTCCCGTTGTACAGATGGAATACTTCCTCTACGGTTTCACCATCCTCTCGCTGGTCATTTTGGGAGCCGTCTCAGCGAAAACAGGGGGATCAAGCATCATGAAAGCGGTCATGCGCATCCTCATTTGGGGAACTATCGCCATGGGACTTTCGGCACTGGTAGGTTACCTGTTTGGGGTGAATGTATAACCGGTGAACGGCAGTTTTCCAGCATACAAAAATTGGAAGCCAATAGAAGACTAAACCGACCACAATGACCATTCGAAAAGCACATCCAAGCGCAACGATCAACGACTACCATCAGCTGTTCCCGCCGGCGGTAAAGCAACAACTTGAACAATTGCGAACGGCGATCATTCAAGCGGCACCGCAAGCAACAGAAGTCATCAGCTATGGGATGCCGGCGTTTAAACAACACAAAGTACTGGTGTACTATGCTGCATATAAGGCTCACATCGGCCTTTATCCGACGCCACATGCGATATCGGCTTTCCAAAAAGAACTCACCAAGTATGCGACATCCAAAGGCGCTGTGCAATTTCCACTCGACAAGCCTTTGCCCCTGGCGTTGATTCAAAAGATTGTCCGGTTTCGTGTCAAAGAGGATACGAGCAAAGCCGCATCATTCGATAAAACCAAGATAGGCCCTATGGTCGGTTCAGATATTGTGACCTACCACAAGCGACTGGAAAAAGCCGGCCGCTTGATGTGTGAGAAGCTGGCCTTGATTATTTCCACCGGATTAAGAAAGGCGGAAGGCAAAGTATGGCATGGCCATCCCGTGTGGTTTTTGGATGGAAATCCGATTGTCGGCTACAGTAAGCAGAAGCCAGGAATTCGTCTGATGTTTTGGAGTGGTGCGGACTTCGGGGAGCCCGGATTGAATGTGGTGGGGGGCAAATTCAAAGATGCCTCTATCTTCTACAATGACGCAGCCGACATAACTGTCAAAGATGTTAAGCGCTGGCTGAAGAAGGCGAAAACGATTCAGTGGGATTATAAAAACATTGTAAAGCGCAAAGGAAAGCTGGAGCGGCTTTAATAATTAACCGCTGAGGCGCCGAGGGAGCAAAGATTAGTTTGCACGAAGTGTGTCGTTTACTCCCATGTTCGCTTGTAGTGCTTCCCACGTCGAAACTGCAATCACCGGCTGTATTTCGAACTGCACCTTCCCTATTTCCTCGAGCACATACTCCATGCGCTCCTTGGATACCGGGTGCGTGCTGAGCCATTCGAAGGCCTCCTCGCTTTCGCCATTTCCTGTGAGGTACAAGAAATCTGCAAAAGGATGCGGATCGATGCGCGCGTTGGTGAGGTAGGTTACGGCCGTCAGGTCAGCCTCACGTTCCATGTCACGGTCGAAGGCCTTGGATGAAAGCACACCCACCACCTCGCCTATTTGACCGCCATCGCTGCCGCCGGTGGTCATGTTGACCAACACGCCCGTTCCAATTTCCCTCACAAGTTTATTCATCACGTGGCGCAGCTCGATGTGCGCGATCTCATGCGCCAACACACCGCACAGTTGCTCCGGACTTTTACAGTCTTCAATCAATGCAGAGTTCACCACCAAATGTCCGCCGGGCATCGCAAAAGCGTTCACCACATCGGCGCGAAACACGTGCACCTTGATGCGTTCGCGTGGAATAGCATTAGCCTCACACAGGCGGTTTACCAGTGAATCCATCACCAACACGGTAGTCGAATCCGTAATCTGTTCGCCCTCATCACCGAGGTGCTCCCAGAAGAGATCGCCCAATTTTTCTTCGGTATCGCGGGTATGCTTATCAATGTTGAACATCCCCACCCAGTCGATGCTGCGCAGCCAAAAGAACAGCGCCACAAAGCCACCGAGTATAATAATCGCCCAAAACGAGTTTGATTTCATCGTGATTCCTTTACCAATAGGTCCGTAATATCTCCCAGAATCCACCAGCGTATGTGACGCCCTTTGCGCACCTGAATGACAGTATACAAGGTAGATATAAATTCAAATATGTTGAAGAGTCCGACGGTGACCACATAAGCTACGTAGTCATTACTCAACGTGGCATCGGTGAAGATAATCGATACCGTCCACCAAAACCCGTAACTATTGAGAAAGAAAACGGACAGTTGGGAGAGCAGCGCCTGCGTGCAATGCCAGCGAACGAAATAGGTCGAACGGCGATTCATCATGAAAAAAAGCAGCGTGGCAATGAGATTGACAATCGGCAGCGGCACTCCAGCCAGCAATGACAGTAGCGACATCAAATAGCTGTTGGAAGCCTTCGCTGCTTCGTGATCCAATGGTGCATTCATACCTGTGGAAGATGTTGCGAGGTGAATTCGAGTCAATAATAAGGGAAAAAGGGCGAAGGGCGAAGGGCGAAGGGCCCCTCGACTTCGCTCGGGGACCGGGTAGCTCGCGAAAATGAATGGCCTCGGCTACGCTCGGCCAAGGCAACTGAATGAGAATGAATTGAGCGCGATTATTGGGCGTTGAGCAACCCGACTTGCAATGGACTGTTCGAAAAAATTCAAAAGCGGCATCGTGCCCAATACCAACTCTTGGTATTTTTGAGTAAACTATTGGCAATGGCAAAGAATACATCCATTTTATTGGGCGATTATTTCGATGACTTCATTAACAAGCAACTAAAGGACGGTCGATATTCATCTGCAAGCGAAGTTATCAGAGCCGCATTACGCGTATTTGAGCAGGAGGAATCGAAAAAAACAGCGCTCATCAACGAGTTGAAAAAAGGGGAGAAATCCGGTTTTATAAATGACTTTGATAGTCAAAAATTCCTGCGTGATTTGCACAAAAAGCATATGAAGAAATGAATTTCAAGATTAGCAAAGCAGCTGCAAAAGACCTTGAAAGTATTTGGCTTTACACCCTGGAATTCTGGTCAGCAGAGAAAGCCGACAGGTATATTCAACTCATCATTGATGAAATCAATTTCCTGTGCGAACATCCACATTCAGGCTCAGATTTCACCCATATCAGAAAGGGATACTTTCGTTCGAAAGTGAAGTCGCACTTCATATTCTACCGTGTGAATGAAGTAAAAAGTCAATTGGAAGTAATTAGGATTCTTCATCAACAAATGGACATCGAAAATAGGTTGAACGAATAAGGAGTAACTGCTTTGGTCGAGCGGTGTGCAGCGGAGCCACCAACGAAAAAGGCCGACTCTTCGTCGGCCTTTTCTCATTCTATTTCGTTGAACGATTATCCTTGAACAAACGGAATCTTCGTCACCATGCCTTTGATGGCCTTGCCGCGGATGTTCACGAGAATCTCCGAGCCGGGCTTACTTTGCGCGGTGGGCACATAGGCCATGCCGATAGGCTTGCCGAGCGTTGGACTCTGTGTACCGCTGGTCACCACGCCGATGACGTTCATGTCGGCATCGACGACTTCATACCCGTGACGTGGAATACCACGGTCGAGCAATTCAAAGCCCACGAGTTTGCGCGCGGTGCCTTGCTCTTTCTGTGATTTGAAAAGCTCACTATCGATGAAGTCTTTGGTGAACTTCGTGATCCATCCCAGTCCTGCTTCCATGGGTGATGTTGTATCGTCGATGTCGTTGCCGTACAAGCAGAAGCCCATCTCTAGACGCAGGGTATCTCGCGCTCCTAAGCCAATCGGCTTGATGTCGAACTCCGCTCCGGCTTCCATCACAGCATTCCACATTTTTTCGGCCACAGCATTTGGGAAGTAAATCTCGCAGCCTCCGGCACCCGTGTAACCCGTTGTCGATACGATGATGTTATCACATCCCGCAAACGTTCCGCGTTGCACCGTATAATATTCCATGCCGATGAGCGGCATGTCGGTAAGCTTTTGCATGGCCTCCAGTGCCTTTGGTCCTTGAACCGCCAGCAAGGACGTTTCTTCGCTGTGGTTCTCGAGCTTCGCTCCGAATGAATTGTGGCTGGTAATCCACGCCCAATCCTTATCGATGTTGGATGCATTCACCACGAGCATATACAACTCTTCGCTGAAGCGATACACCAGCAAATCATCCACAATACCGCCCTTACCATTGGGCATGCAGGAATACTGCACTTTACCGTCGAACAACTTCGACGCATCATTGGTGGTGATGCGCTGAATCAAAGGCAATGCCCCCGGACCGCTCACCCAAAACTCCCCCATGTGACTCACATCAAACACACCAACGGCATTGCGCACGCAGTGGTGTTCTTCGAGCAAGCCGCTGTATTGCACAGGCATATTATAACCGGCAAAGGGCACCATCTTGGCGCCCAGACGCTCATGCACGTGTGTGAGAGCGGTGTTTTTGAGAGTGGTAGTCATTTCCATGGGGCGAAGATAGTGAAGTGGTGAAGCGGTGAGAGAGTGAAATGGTGAAATGGTGTGCTTACCATTTCACCATTTCACCATTTCACTTTTTACTAATCTCAATGTCCGCATTCACCTGCATCTCATCACTCGCCACCGCTGAAGGGAAGTCTTTACCTACGCCAAAGTCAGTGCGCTTGATAGTGCCGGTTACTTTGAAACCTGCTACATCAATTCCCTGCTTGGTTTGGATGGTCGCATTATGGCGAGCTTTCAATTCCACTTGCTTGGTTACACCGTGCATTGTAAGGTCACCCGTTACCACGTAATCCTTCTCCCCTACTTTCTTCATCGAGCTGCTCTTGAACGTGATGGTTGGAAACTGCGCTGCATCAAGGAAGTCGGGTGTCTGCAAGTGACCATCACGGCCTTCTGAACCGGTATAAATGCTGTTGGCTTGAGCCGTCAATTCGATTTTCGCGTCAGAGAAGTCAGCTGCAGATGCTGTAAGCGTTGCCTCTACTTTCTTGAACTCGCCCTGCAATTCGGCAATGCCCTGGTGATTAAGGGTAAAACCCAAACGTGAGTGTGAACTGTCAATACCCCAGTTGCTAACTTCAACTGCGGTGAACGAAAACATGGCCAATACCGCGGCCCCTAGAACTACTTTTTTCATAAATGGAATTGTGTTGTGTTTAATGCCGCAAAGGTGTTTTTGCGGGTGCAGTGAAAACATTGATGCAGGTTAAGAGTTCAACTTATTGAGTTGAAGGTTGAAGGTTGAAAGTTGAAGGTTGGCGCTCCCTGCAATCCTAAAATCTTTGTTCTATCTGCGCAATTGCGGTTAAAATTGATGGTTGAAGTTTGAAGGTTGGCGCAACAGAACTTTCAACCTGCAACCTGCAACTTTCAACTTGCAACCTGTTCACTGAATAAACTCCAACCGTTCTACCTCCACCTTCGTCTTGAACACACCAATCGCCACGATAGCCTGACCTTTGTCGAGCTCCATGACCGTTCCGGTTTGCTTGGTATTGGCAAGTCTGACCAAAGAACCCACCTTGATGGAACCTGTGCGGCGTTCCTTGGTCTGGTGTTCCTCCTTCTCTTTTTGAATCTTCTTTTGGATGCTCTTCTGCTTGCGATCCTCCTCAATCTTAGTCTTCTCCATGGCGATGTATTTCTTCACATCCTCCATCAACTCCTTGTTCTTAGAGCGTAATTGATACGCATCGATGAACTGCATCAACTTGCGACCATGATTCAAAAACTTATTGTTCTTCTCGATGGTATCTTGCTGACGTTGCAAGCGATCTTCCATCTTTTCGCGCTTCTTTTCATACTCCACAATGGCACTGCTTGCTAGTTCTCCCGCCGATTGCGCGCTCTGGGTCAACTCCTGATAGCGCGTCTTCTCCTCTTGCAGCGAAGCCAGCATCTCATCCATCTGAACTTTCTGCTTGCTCATTTTCTTTTTAGCAGCAGCAATCAATTCCTTAGGAATACCATTGATTTCGGCAACTTCAAACGTGAATGAACTACCCGGTTGTCCAACCGACAACTGATACGTAGGCTCAAGTGTTTGCGTATTGAACAGCATGCATCCATTGCTGGCATGCTTCATTTGCGCTGCTTTGATTTTGATGTTGCTGTAATGCGTGGTAATTACACCGTATGACTTGCGACCATAGAGCTCTTCAAAAAACACTTCGGCGAGTGCTCCACCCAAATCCGGATCGGAACCCGTTCCAAATTCATCCAACAAGACCAATGACCGACGATTAGCAACATCCAAAAACAACTTCATACGCTTCAACCGATAGCTATAGGTTGAAAGCTGATTCTCGATGCTCTGATTGTCGCCAATGTCCGTGAGCACAGCGTGGAAGAAAGACATCCTGCTTCCGTGTGCAACAGGCACGAGCAGACCACTCTGCAACATCACCTGCAAGAGGCCAACCGTTTTCAAGGTTATACTCTTACCACCGGCATTCGGACCACTGATCACCAACATGCGACTATCACGATCCATGCGCAATGATTGCGGGAAAGTCTTCTTTTGGTTACGACGATTACTCAGCAGTAACAGCGGATGATACGCCTTCCTCAAATCAATCACCGGCTCATCCTCTATCTCCGGCAAAATCGCATCAAGATCCAGAGCAAGTCTGGTTTTCGCTTGAATAAAATCAAACTCCGTCAAACACCTCTGATAGTTGCGAATCAACGGCAGTTCATGCCGAATGCTGTTGGTCAACTCTTTCAGAATGCGCCGTATTTCATTGCGCTCATCATCCATCAACGACTCGAGTTCGAAATTGAGCTGAATATTTACTTCCGGTTCGATATAGGTCAGTGCGCCGGTTTTACTGCTGCTAATGACAAGACCCGGAATCTTGCGCTTGTGCGTGCTATACACGGCAAGCACTTTCCGTTCATTCAAATACGCCTCACCTGTATCGCCAAGAAATCCTTTCGA